>JBDHRD010000159.1:0-7413 GCA_039807425.1 Candidatus Contendibacter sp.
GGCCAGCGCGCCACCCGCCGCCACGGTTCCCAGCCACGTGGAATCTCGGCGAACAGCCGCCCGGCCAGCGGCGGCATGGTGACAGTCAGCATCAGCGGCGCGCCACCCCATTCGGCTCGCCAGTCACCCGTCGTCGTGGACTCCGGCCGCCAGCGCACCGCCGCCAGCAGTTGCCGGCTGTTGAATACCTCGACCTGCTGGCGCACGTAGCGGCCCGACGCACCGAAATATAGCGTCCGGTGCAACGCGCGAATCTCCTCGTCCCACTTCCCGCTCGACCAGTTCAGCTCGCCATCGCGCGGCGCCAGGAGTTCGGGGTGTTCGCTGGCATAAAGCCGATGCAGCGGCAAATCAGACGGGGCGACCGCGATCCGGCCATCCTCGGTCAGTCGCAGCAAACCGGCGGCCAGCGTCCGGTCAAACAATTCGGCATCCTCGCGGCGTGGCGGCGGCGTCGCCGGCGCGGCGTAGCGGCCGGGCGCCAGCCGGAATTCCCGCGTTGGTCGCCCATTCCCCGGATACCACAGCACGGTGCGCGGTTCGGTCCCGGAACCGGCTTCTTCCTTGGTGACCGCACCGTACACGCTCACCCGCAGCCGGCCGAAAGGGCAATCCCGTTCCGCCAGTCGGCGCACGCGAACGGCGTGGTCCCAATGTTCGGTGTCCGACGGGACATCGGCATTCCACAACAGCCAGACATCACGCTGGAACGTTTCCACCGGGCCAGTCCCGCTGACCGCCGTATCCGTCAGCAATAGCACCGGCCGGCGGTCTCGGACGGTCACCCGCAGCAGCTCCTCGTCGGCGTAAGGCCGCAGCGGCGCACCGGCTGGCTCTACGGTCACCGCGAAGGCCGGTACGTCCACACCGCCGGGACCATCATCCAGCAGGGGATTTTTCAGGCCGTAATGCGCAGGGCGCGGGGGCTGGGCGGACAAACTGGCGGCGGCGGCCTCCTGGGCCTGCGCCCAGTCCCAGCCGACATACAGCGGCAACAGCGTGGCGTCGGCGGACGATCCGGCGCGCTGGTCACACAGCGACACGTCTTGCTGGGCGAGGAGTTGGCGCGGTCCCTGAATCAACAGCAGGCCCTGACCGGGGACGAGGCGTTGGAACCCGGCATCGGCGGACACGATGAGTTCGGGGTCTGGAAACTCCGCCGGCAAGCGCGGAGAGGCTGCCGGCACGGCCGCCGGCCGCGCGTACAAAGCCGCCAGCCGCCCGTGCAGCAAACCAACGCTCAGGAGAATGCCCAACGCGAACAGCAATGGCGTTAGAATTCGACGGCGAGCAGCGCCGTTCAGCGGCGATATGGGTTCCATGCGGAACGATGCAAAAGTGATGAAAAAGCCTTGACCTGGGGGTTGCGGATTAGTTTACTGAATTTCGCGTCCTCGCCGGGGATCGTTATCGATTTTGCTCGTCTGGACTGGCAGGTGCCGATTGAAACGGAGAATGCCCATGCAAAGCGGTGAGTGGATCATGATTAACGGCTGGTATTACCGTCTGGGCGCCGTGTTGTCATCCGGCACCGGCAGTTACGGCCAGGTTTGGGAAGCCACGGACGCTGCCGGTCGCGCGGTGGCGGTCAAGCTGATCAACGCCGAAGCGATGACCCAGACTGATCCAGCCCTGCATGGCCACTGGCGCGCGCACCTGGAACGGGAAATCGCCTTTCTCAAAGGTTCGAACGCCGACCAATCCCGCCACGTGGTCGTTCTGCTCAACCACGGCGAGGTGGAGGGACAACCCGCGCTGGTGCTGGAACGATTGCAGGCCAATCTCGGCCAATGGCTGGCGCAACTGCGACGGGAAAGCGCACCGCCTGACCTGGCGCAAATCCTCGACTGGGCCGAACAAATCCTGAATGGTCTGGATGTGGTCCACCAGGCCGGCTTCGTCTACCGCGACCTGAAGTTCAGCAACCTTCTGGTCGGCGAGAACGGCACGCGACTCAAGCTGGCCGATTTCGGCTCGCTTAAGCGCGAGGATGGCGACAACACCCTCTCATTGATTGGCACTCCGGCCACCATGGCTCCGGAGCAGGTGCTGCCGGTCCGCCGGGGGGCGGAGGGTTGCGAATACGCGGTGGATTACCGCGCCGATTACTACGCACTGGGACTGCTGCTGTTCGCCCTTCTCGTCGATCAGCCGACTACCGTCGCCCAACGCCGGCTCGGTCAACTATTAGCCCTGCACGGTCAGGAGGGCGCTGGTCAGCATGACGTGGACCTGGGTGGCCTGGACGCCGAGGAACGGGCGTCGTTGCGACGCTCCATCGAACTCAGGTCCGCGGCAGCGCGACCGGAGCACGGCGGCGAAACGGCAGCATTGCTGGTTAGCCTGATCGACCGGTTGCTGGCCCGCGATCCGGCTGACCGACCGGGCGACAGTCTGGAAATCCGCGCGGCGCTGGACGCAGCCCGCGTCAACCTGGTAGCCGCGCCGACCCCGACGCTCGACTGGAACACGCCACCGCCCGTGGACAAACCACCGAACCGGCATCTCCGGCGCACCGTTCGACCAATGCCACGGTCCCGGCAACGGTGGGCGCTGCTGGCCGGCGCGGCGGGGCTGGCCGGCGCGGTGGCCTGGGCCCTCGTCCGCCCGGTCGGCGAGATCGGCTCGGATCGGGCCGAACCACTGAGCGCCGTCATCGCACCGCCCACCACCGAAATCGCCAAGCCAGCGGAGCCGGCCGCGCCGGCCGCAGAACCGGCCACGCCCCCGCTCCCTTCCGAGGTTTCAACAGTTGTATCGCCCGAACCGCCAACGACTACCGATGTACCGGTGGCAGAAGCGTCCGAACCCGTTGACCATCCAACCCCGGTGGTGGAAGCACGCGAACCGCCAGCGATCCCTGATGCGCCGGTAGCGGATACGTCCGAACGAGTGGATGCCACACCCCCGCCAGTTCGGCTCGCGCCCGCCGAATCCCGGTCCGTGCCTGAAACGACACCGAAACCCGGGCTGCCCGCGGTGGTCGCTACGCCGCGCTCATCGACCGCGCCCGCCACCGTGGCACCGCGTCCACCGGTTCACACCAAACCTCCCGCCAATTCCAAACCCGCCAGGCCGGCCTCCACGCCTGCCGTCGCCGCCGACCGGCCGGCGACGGTCGAGCGGCCCAACGCCAGCGCGCGCCCAGCTCCTGTCGAACGGCCGGCGGTCGCGGACCGTCCTCCAACCGTGCCAGCCGCTGCTCCCCAGATCGCCAAACCGACTCCACCACCGTCCGCGCCCGCCACGCCAAAACCGGCTCAACGCTCACCGACCACCGTCCAGGCCAAACCCGCGCCGCGTCACAGCAGCACGCCCAGGCCAGCCACCCCGGCGAAGCCAGCTTCCAGCGTCGCTTCGCGCCCGTCGGCGACCCCAAAACCGGCTTCCAAACCCGCCAGCCGGGTCGCATCGCGCCCGAAACCCGTGCCCGCCCTGCCGCCGATCAAGCTGGAATCACGCCCGCAATCCGCCCCGCCGGCCCAGCCACCCATCGAACTGGTTAGTCGGCCCAGCGCCACTTCCACGACCGCTCGCCCGGCGCCCACCGCAGCGCCCGCCAGCCCCAAACTCAACCAACCATCATCCTATTCCTCAGCCCCCCCGCCCGCGCGATCCACCGATCCGATCAGCCAGTTGCAGGACGAGACCGGGCGGGCCGCCACCGCGGTCGGCGACTGGGCGAGCCGCACCAGCACCACGGTCGCCAAGGAGGTGCGGCGGGGTATGGAAGCCACCGACCAGGCCGTAGGGCGTTGGACGGGTCGTTGCAACCCGGGGGATGCCTGTAGTCGAAATACGACCCAAGTCGAACGCCGCGACCGCTGGGCCGACCGCCATGGCCATACGGTCTCACAGCAGGAACGCCCAACGCGACAGGACGAGGACGAAGGATTCGCGCCGCCGCCGCCGCGCTAGCACCGGGATGATGACCGTCAGGCCGGGGCCTGGTCCGTACCCGGTTCTTCGTCCAGCCCTTCCTGGGCCGCGACCAGGCGCAGCGCCATCTCGAACGCCTGCTGGGTAAACGCCAGCACCTCGGCAAACCCGGGGTCCGACAAGGCGCGAGCGATATCGTGGCTACGGTAGATGTTGATGAACTGGCGTTCGCGCTCGTAGTGCAGGGACAGCCGGCCCACGCCCCAGTCCTCGAGGATCTGCCAGAGCTCGGGCCGGTAAATCCGGGCCAGCCGCATTACCACCGGCACCGGATCGCGTCGGGCCAGCAGCGCCGCCAGCCGCAAGATCAGATCGAACGACAGCGCCGCCGTGCCTTTCTCCACTCCCGCCAGCAGGGAGTGATCCTTCAGGTCCAGTGCGGTGCTGAGATCGTCCACGGTCAGCCCGGCCACCTGCCGCAGATCGCGCAGGTACTCGCCGGTTTCCTTCATCGCCTCGGCCTGTTCGGGACTCAGCAACAGCGCCTTGCCGACCCGCCACGGTGTTTCGGCGGTTTTCGTCACCTTGCGCAGGGTATCGGTGACGGTATCGGCCACCGCGCCGGGCAACCGGGTCAGCCGTCCGACCAGCGAGGGCGATTCGGCCGCCGGAATCGGTGCTTCGGGAATGGTTGGCGGCATGGGCTCGGCGGCTTTGGCTTTGGCTTTGGCAGGCGGTTTCGCTTTCGCGGTCTTGCCGCGAGGGGATTTGGCGGGAGGCTGTTCGCTGCTCATCTCAATCTCTCGGGTCGGCAAAAAGTACACAAAAACCCCTCGTCCACCAGCGCGGGCGAGGGGTAGGCGCGAAGCTGTTTTCGGCGAGTCAGCTTAGCAGAGGCCGCGTCGAAATGCCTCCCGATCCGCGTTCGGCCTCATCCGTCGAACGAGACCGTTCCTGGCTCGATCACCGCTGCCGCACCACCTGATACGGCCGGGCCGGATAGGTGACCGGCGCGCTCCAGATATGCACCAGCCGGCTGAATGGAAACACCAGGAACACGGTCATGCCCAGCACCATGTGCAACTTGAACAGGAAGCCGATTGCGCTGACGGAGGCTACCGCTTCCATGGGATCGAAGGTGACGATGTTTTGCGCCCAACTCATCAGCAACATCATGTTGCCGCCATCCAGGTGCATCAGCGACACCGGCACGGTCAGCAGGCCGAGAATCAACTGCGCGTACAGCAGCAGCAGGATGAAAATATCCATCCGGGTGCTGGTGGCTCGCACGCGCGGATCGGTCAGCCGCCGCTGCACCAGCATGGTCAGGCCGGCGAAGCACATCAGGCCGAAGATGCTGCCAGCGACGATGGCCAGCACCTGCTTGGCGCTGGCGGAAACGCCCAGGGCGTGCAAAATCTCCGGCGGCGTCAACATGCCGAAGAAGTGGCCGAAGAACAGCAGGATGATACCGACATGGAACAGGTTACTGGCCAGCCGCATGTCTTTCTTGTTCAAAATCTGGCTGGAATGCGCCTTCCAGGTGAACTGGTCGCGGTCAAACCGCGCCAGGCTGCCGAGCAGGAACACCGCGCCGGCCAGATAGGGATAGACGCCAAATAGCAGGGTATCCAGGTAACTCATGATCTTTGCCTCAATGGGTTAAAACTACTCTCGCCCCCGACCCCTCTTCGCCAAGAGCGAGGGGAGTTTTTCACAGGGAACGGGTGGGTTGTGGCGTCGAGCCGGGCCGGGGCATCCATTGCACCGGCCGAGCCTCGCGCGGACCCGCGTGGCCGGTGGAACAAGCTTCTTGATTGGCCAGGAAAGTGACCGCCTCCTCTTCCCAAATCTTGTCCATGTTCACCAAAGTCTCGTCGGGACCCTCGGTCGCGGCCTGGCGGCGAATGTCCTCGATCTCCGCCGGCTGGCCGACCAGCGCGGCCAGCGCGTCGAACACGATGTGGTAGTCGCTGCCGCGCTCGGCCAGCCGCGCGCTGATCAACGCCAAGACGTGCATCGCCTCGGCCAGCAGGTCCAGCGCCTCACTCATCGGCCGCTGCGCCAGGTACTCCAGAAACAGCGGGATGTAGTCGGGCAGTTCGCGGGCGTTCAGTTCGAAGCCGTGCCGTTGATAGACCTCCAGCAGGTTGACCATCGCCTGGCCGCGATCCCGCGACTGGCCGTGGATGTGCTCGTACAGGTGCAGCGACAGCGCGCGGCCCCGATCGAATGTCGCCACGTACCGTTCCTGCAACTCCATCAGGTCGGCGCGCTCCAGCCGGTTGATGAACGCGCGCAGCGCCCGCTGCTCGCGCTCCGGCAACAGGTTTTCCCGTTCCAGCACGTCCGTCATTTCATCCAGCGCGGCCTGCATTTCCGGCTGCGGATAGCTCAGCAGGGCCGACAGGACTTTCAGTGTCTTCATCGTTTTACCTTGCGCAGAGGCAGGGTGGGCATTGCCCACCCTGCGTTTCATCACTTCTCAACCGGCTCCACCTTGATCGGAATCGCCCGGCGCGTGGTCACCTTCTTGCCACCAAACAGGTTGGTCTTGTCCGTCCCTGGCGAGCAACCGTTGCCGAAGCTGAAGCCACAGCCGCCGCGTTCGCCGAAAGCGTCGTAGGTGGCGCTGGCGTATTCGCGGTGCGAGGTCGGGATGACGAAGCGATCCTCGTAGTTCGCAATCGCCAGATAGCGGTACATGGACTCCGCCTGGTCGATACGCAGGTTGGCCGCTTTCAACACGTCCTCCCTCACCTCGCCGTCCACCTCCTTGGCCCGCATGTAGGCGCGCATCGCCAGCATCCGTTCCAGCGCCAGCTTGACCGGCTTCTCGTCGCCGGCGGTCAGCAGGTTGGCCAGATACTTCAACGGAATCCGCAGCGAGCCGACATCGGGGATGATGCCGTTCATGCCGATCTGGCCAGCCTCGGCGCGGGCCTGGATCGGCGACAGCGCCGGCACGTACCAGACCATCGGCAGGGTGCGGTATTCGGGATGCAGCGGGAAGGCGATCTTCCAGTCAATCGCCATCTTGTAGATCGGCGAGTCCTGGGCGGCTTTCAGCCACGCCTCGGGAATACCGACCTTGCGCGCCTCGGCCAGCACCGCCGGGTTGAACGGATCGAGGAAGATATCGAGCTGGGCCTGATACAGGCTCTTCTCGTCGGGAACGCTGGCGGCCTTTTCGATCTGGTCGGCGTCGTACAGCAGCACGCCGAGATAGCGGATGCGGCCCACGCAGGTTTCCGAACACACCGTCGGCTGGCCGGACTCGATGCGCGGATAGCAGAGGATGCACTTCTCGGACTTGCCGGTGTTCCAGTTGTAGTAAATCTTCTTGTACGGGCAGCCCGAGACGCACATCCGCCAGCCTCGGCATTTATCCTGATCGATCAGGACGATACCGTCTTCCTCGCGCTTATAGATCGCGCCGCTGGGGCAGGAGGCGACACAGGCCGGGTTCAGGCAGTGCTCGCACAGGCGCGGCAGGTACATCATGAAGGTGTTTTCGAACTCGCCGTAAATCTC
>JBDHRD010000160.1:0-7400 GCA_039807425.1 Candidatus Contendibacter sp.
GCCTCGTGACCGAAGCGCCAGGCGAACCGCGCGACGATCCACGCGGCCAGCAGGATCGAGACCAAGCGATTGATCGGTGGCAGGGTCATGTTAGTGGCACAGCGTCTCGCATGGCACGCCATCTTTGTTCCCGTCCAGCGAACCAACACCGCACTGCGTGAGATAGAACTTCGCCTCCTCGCAGCTCGTCATTTCCCGGCAATACCGCTTGCCGGCGCAGGTGAAACCGCTGCTGGTGGCGGCTGAGGTCGTGGTAGTCGGCGCACGGGCAGGCGGGGCCGAGGCGGTGGCGCACGTCCCTCGCCGCCAGTCCCAGGGCGGGCAGCGTTCCGCCTCCGGCAGTCCCCACAGGCCCCGCTTGGCGGTCTTGGCCTGCTGTTCGAGGGCCAACAGTGATTGATCCTTGAGGTACTGGCGATAAGCCCACGCCGCGCCCTGCTTCACCATTTCGGCGTTCACATCCACGCCGCCCACGTACACCCGGCCACCGTGCGCCCGTAGCGGTCGGTCGTCTCCACCACCACCCGGGCCTGCTGGTTGTAGGCTAGATCGGAGAGGGTCTGTCGGGCGCGGTTGCCGTAGGGCCGTTTGCTTTCCGGTGTATCGATCTCCCCCAGCCGCACCTTGACCTGCTTGTAGCTGGTCCCGTCCGGCACGAGCAGGGTGAGGGTATCGCCATCACCAATTGCGACCACCTTCCCGGTCAGGTCAGCGGCCAGCAGCGGCGCGGCCAGGAGAGCGAGGACTCCGAACAACCATAGTGCGTGACAGACGGGTTTCATGAGGTGCTCTCCGGCGGCTTGATGAAGCCGCGAAGGATATACCACCCGGCTCGATCCCCCGTTTCGGGGATCGCCCCTGCCGCCGCAGCGCCGGACGCCGGCGGTGTCATGGCAATCCTGCCGATGAAACCAGCCAAGCCGCCCGCCAGGGGCGGTCAGAACTGTTGAAACTCGGTTTCGCGGACGAAGCGGTTCCAGCGTTCGCGGGCGAAGCGTCGGAATGGCGCGATTTGCTCGAGGGCGGAATCGACCGTTTTCTCGCCGCCCACGCCATCCGTCCGCGTCGTGCCCCGGATGGCATACTTGGTTTTCCCCTCGTGCAGGATCAGCTTCAGCCGGGCGGGGCTGACATCGCTGCGGCAGGAGAGCTGGTACAGCAGCGTGCTTTCCGCGAGGCCATCCCCGTCCAGATCGGTGATCGTCAGGCTGTCCGGCAGGAACCCGGCGTAAAGATCGAACGGACAATTCCGCTCGAAGTCGGTCAGCGTCCACAACCGTTCCTGGCCGCCGGGACGCACCAGATCGTGGTAGGCGTACACTTCGGCATCGAAACAGGGGTCGGTTCCCGCGCCACAGCCAGGGCCGCGACTGGGCATGGCCCCGGCCTGGGTCGCAACCAGCAGGTTCTCGCCCAGCCGATCGCGCCAGCGGGCGCCCGCAACGATCTTCCCCTGGATCTGGATGCCTGCTGGTAACGCCGTGGGGTCGAAGGCGAGAAACTCGATGCCGGCGGCATCGACGCTGGCTTCCATCAGCGCCAGCAGGAGGGTCAGAACGAACCGCATCAAGGTCTTCATGGGGTTTCTCTCCCAAGGCCGATCGGAACCCCCGCCAGCGAAAGAGCGGGAAGACTTCATGGTGAAGAGCGGCTCCGCTTGATCCAGCCGCGCAGCACCCACGCCCAGGAGCACAACGCGGGAAGAAACAGCATCCCGACCGCCAGACCAGCAATCGGCAACCGCGCCGGCACGAGCGCCAGGAACAGCGCCCTGACCGCCCAGACCAGGCCGTGTTCCTGGTGGGCCGGATTCCCCATGAGGAAGAACGGCGCTGAAAAGAGCGCCCGCGCAGACCAAAACAGCGGAGCGGAGAACGGAGGCTGAGGCATGACGGGTTGACTGGCTATTTCTGCCCCTTCGCGGGGGGCTCGGCGGGCGGCGGCGCGACCGTTTCCGTCTTCTGATAGTCACCGATGACGCCTTTCAATGGACACAGGGCGACGATGGGGCATTTCTGGCAACCGGCCACGAGGGCGAGGGGACACAGAGTCATGGGGTTATTCCGGTGGTTAGGTGAAGTGGGGGGAGCAGGTGATCGCTCACCCAGTCTGGTAATCCCGCTTGCGGGGGGGGCTATAGTTATACATCTTGGTACAATTGCTAAGGCACTATATGCCACTTGAAGGGCAGGCCATCCCACGAGAGCCTGCCCGCTTTTTTCAGACCCGCCGTTTCAGCGACATCTGGGCATGGCCCATCGCCGGGGCCGCCGGCGGGACGGGCGATGGTTCCGGCGCAGGCGCGGCGGTCGGTTCCGGCTTGGCTTTCTTCTCGAACACCTGGACGGCGGGATTCACCAGCCGGAACCCGCCTTCAATAACCTCCCCCATTTGGCCGGTGATCGCCGCCACCCATTGCGGATAGGTTTCCGCTACCGTCTTCAGGCTGTTCCACGCCTTGTTCTTCAATTCCACCACCACGGTTTGCCCCTCCGCCCGCACCGCGAACAGCACGGTTTGCGCCGTGGCGGGTTGGGCCTGGGGCAGTTGGTTGATTTTCAGGGTCACGTCGAGCTTGCCGGGAACGGCCATGGCGATCACTTCCTTCAGCAGGGCTTGTTTAGCGTTCTCATCGCGCCAGGGCGCGGGGGGTGGGCTGCGGGGCAGCGACGACGCGGTCGCGGCGGCGGCGGGCGGTTGCGGAACACGAGGCGTTTGGGCGAACGCCTGCTGCTCGGGCGTCACTTCCCCCACGGGTTGCCCGGCCAAATCGTAGCGCGGGCCGCCCCGCGTCAGCGCCTTGCGGTAGGCCGGGGCGCCGGTGTAGACCTTCAGCGCCCGGCGAAGCTGGGTCCGGCTCAGGTCGGCCAGGGCCGGATGGACGCCGGCCAGCGCCATCACCTCGTCGCCCAGGCCAATCTTCAGCGGCTGGGGGGCCGTGCGGCTGAAGCAGGCCGGGAAGGCGGCGCACAGCCGGTCGAGGAGGGCATGGATTTCGGAAGGCATGGATGGGCGCTCGCGCGGGAACCGGGCGGTGAGTGTTGCACAACCGCGGGCGGTTTGCCGCGGGGACGGGGGCCAGTCTACTCGGTGGTGAGCGCCTCCCGCCAGACCGCCCGTTTCGCCTGCCGCCAGGTATCGGTATCCGGCAGCGGCGCGGATCCCCCGCCGAGTTCGGTCGCGCGCTGGCGGATGCGGTTCGCATGCCGCGCCGTCAAATCCGCGCAGCACCCGTGATAGGCCGCCCAACTGGGTAAGACGCCCGGCCGGGCGCGCTGCAACAGGGCCAGGGCGGCGTCCAGGCTCAGGCCCTCAACCAGCATCAGGTAGGTGGCCACCACCAGCGGCGCGCGATTGATCCCAGCGGTGCAATGCACGTAAACCCGGTGGCCGTGGCGCAGCAACTCATGCAGCACGCGGACCGCGTCAGGCAGGCCGCGCCGCTGGTCCTCGCTATCGAAATCGCGCAGGGGAACCCGCGCCATCACCAACCCGAGTGCGTGGCCGTAGCGGACGTGACCCGGATAATCGATCGCCTGTTGTTCCAGACAGTCATCGTGTTGCAGCGACAGCAGGGCGGACGCGCCGGTGGCCGCCTGGAGCACGTCCAAGTCGTTTTGGTCGCGCGGACCACTCCCGATGACCAGATCGAGACGGATGACACTCCAGTTCAAACGCCAGTTTTCCATGATGGAGCCTCCCGGATGCAGAGTAGTCTGTTGACTATAGTCCCGCCGCCGGCTCCGTCCAGGCCGGCGCGTGTCCCAGTCCCACCCGCGCGCAGTTATCCCGCGTGGCGGTGGATAACTTCTTCCCCACGAGGGCAAACCGCGAACGGAGACGCGGACTTGCCGCACGGGGTCGGGCTGGTTAAAAAAACGGCGATCACCTCTTTTTAGTTGAACTCAGCAATCGAAATACCAAACTTGATGGATGCAAGTTCCGAAATTAAAGGTACTGGTCGAGGCGGGCGCGGTGCGGGAGGTCGAAATTATCCACGAAGCGGCGGGCTGGACGGTCTGGGTCACCCACGCCACCCGACACGGCGAACGGCGCGCGGTGCTGGAGCGCCAGCGCGGCGGGGCGCGGGGGTTCGCCACCCTGGACGCGGCGGCGCGGTGTCTGGCCGGGCTGGGCCTGCCGGCGTTCCGGGTTGAGACTGCCGGCTTGAAGGGCGAGGAACCGCCGTGAGCCGGGGCTGGCGGCTCGCGGGGTTGGGGCCAGCCCTGGCCCTGTTCCCGCTCGTGGCGCAGGCCTGGGAAGAGGAATCCGCCCTGGCCTTCATCCTGGCCTACAACCCGGTGGTGGCGGCCCAGCGCCAGGCGACGGCGAGCTACCAGCCGCCCAGTCTCAGCCGGCGGGTGCTGGAACACACCGCGTTCTACGTCCGGGCCGCGTCCGGCGCGTCCAGCACGGTGTCCGAGGGCGGCGACACCACTACGACCTCCCCCATGACGGTGGGGATTCAGGTGAATATTCCCCTCGCTTCCCCCAGGGAACAGCGCGAGTACGCCCAGCAGGCCTTGGCCGAGGCCACCCGGATCGACGAAGTGCGCAACCGGGCACTGACCGACTTGTCGAAACTGCGGGAACTGGAAGCCGAGCGGGCCGCCGTGGGCGAGCGGTTGGACTTCCACCAGTCCAAGGCCGACTGGGTGCAGGAGCGGATCCAGAAGGGCTACGAGGGCGACGTGGAGAAGCTGTAGGAATCGGCGCAGAAGCAGAACACCGAAGCCGCCGCGGCCAAGCGGCTGGATTTGCTCCTCGATGCCCAGCGCCGCCAGGTGGCGCACACCGCCGGGGAGCACTGGCGGCCGCTGCTGGACTATTTGAGCGGTAAACGGCGGGACTTGCCGGAGGGCTGACCGGACATGAAAGACATCACGGGTCTCATCGGGCGGGACGCCCTGGTCGAGAAAGCGGCCCAGGAAGTGCGCAAGGGCCGCCACGTCCTGTTGACCGGGCCGGTCGGCGTGGGCAAGTCGGCGGTGCTGGAAGCGGTCATCGACCGGCTGGAGCGGCGGTGCGGCGAACGCGCCCCGGTGGACGCCGAATCGGACGACCCGCCCGGCGAACCCGAAGCGAGCGCGCCGCCGCCCACTGGCGAGCGCCGGACGCGCCGCACCCGCACCGTGATCACCATCGCCGACCACCAGCCCAAGGCCCAGTTCGTGGACATCGCCGGCCAGCTGCTGGCGGCCGGGCTGCTCGATCCGCTGGCGCTGGATTTGCCCGAGCCGTACCGGGACCTGCCGCCCGAAACCATCGAGTGGGCCAGGATCCGCCGCCAGGTGAACCGCCTCAGCATGCGCGACCTCACGGCGGCGATCATCCCGGCGCTGCACGACCACCACGGGCGGATCCTCATCGTGGTCGATGACCTGACCAACCTCACGCCGACGCTGACCGCGTTCTGGCTGGCGGTGTTCGACGCCGCCCAGGTCATCGGCTGCGCCCGCCAGAAAAAAGCGGGCCTGGCCAAGCTGTGGTGGAAGATGGCCGAGATCGAGATTGCGCCGCTCGCGCCCGAGGCCACGCGGGCGATCGTCCAGACCTACATCGCCCAGCAAGGGATGCTGATCGAATCGCCCGGCCTGTTCGTGGGCCACGTGGTCAAGCAGTCGGGCGGCAACCCGCAGGCGCTGGCAGATCTGCTCTCCGATTCCAGCAAAGAGCGGCGGGTGGACAAGCGCAAGATTCGAGAGCTGCGCCACGCGGCGGGGGTGCGCTATTTCGACTTCACCCCGGTGATGATCGTGGCCCTGGCCTCGGTGGTCGGGGCGCGCTATCTGGCGATCGGCACCGGCGATACCGAGCTGTACATCTTCGCCGGGATGCTGGCGGCGGTGGTGATCTCCATCCGGGTGTTTCTGTTTCGGGGACGGGGAAGGCGAATTAGCAAACCGGCGGGCGGTCTGTATCGAACAGCGCCCCCCGTGCTCGACCACCCACCTTGTCACTGACACCCCGGAGCCCTGGCCCATGTTCGACACCCTCCACCAACACTGGCATCAGTTCGCCGCGGTCCCGCCCGGCCAGCGCTTCCAGGCGCATTTCGCCCGCCGGCAACAGACCCGGCCGCGCGGGCTGCACCAGAAAATCCTCGCCGTCGGCGGCGGCGTCCTCATCATGGGGGCCGGCCTGTTCTTCCTGCTGGCGCCCGGCCCGGGCATCCTCATTTTCCTGATCGGCGCCCTGCTGGTCGCCGAGGAGTCGCGGACGGCGGCGCGGCTGCTGGACGGAGCCGACCTGCGACTGCGGCGGCTGGCCGTCTGGGCATCGGCCCGCTGGCGGCGCCGGTCGGGCCGGACCCGGTGACCCTCGGCACCCACATCGCCTTCGCCTCGGTGCTCTACCTGGGCGGCGCGACCCTGTTCGGCTACCGGCCCGACTGGGTGAGCTGGCTGCTGGCGGCCATCGCCAGCCTGCTGCCGGATATTGATTTGCCGCCCGCCAGGATCGGCCGGCTGTTCTGGTGGCTCTCCGTGCCGCTGGAGCGGCGGTTCGGCCACCGTACCCTTGACCCATTCCGCCGTGGCGCTGCTGGCCGTGGCCGCCCTGGCCGCGCCGTTGGGATGGATCAATCCGCTCTACGGCTGGGCGGTGGTGGGCGGCTATTGGTCCCACCTGTGGATCGACATGCTCAACATTCGGGGGATCGATCTGTTTTGGCCCAGCCCGGTGCGGGTGGTGACGCCGGGCAATCGTCACTGGCGGCTGGAAGTGGGCAGCCAGGCGGAGATGGTGTTGCTCTCCGCGTTGCTGGTCGCGGCGGCGGCGCCGTGCTCCTCCTTGATCTGGTTGAGGTCCATCGTGTTCCACTTGCTAGCCGGCAAATCGCTCAACCCGGTGGAGTTGTAGACGACCACACTGTCGGGTTTGACTATGAGGATTTCCCCGTATCACATGCCGCGCGTTCCATTGAAGACGACATCGTGGAGCTCGGTGTCCGGCTGCGTCACCGCTCCTTGCGATTGCTTCTGCGGTCCATTCGCCTCGAACGCGGCCTTGGTCGTGTGCTCGCCACGCGGGAAGTAGGGCCCCATGACCTTCGCTTCCGTGCCGGGAACGGTGACCTTCTCGGGGCTTTGCTCCCACTGTGGATCGTTATACATGTAGCGCATCAGCAGCGAGCCGAAGTCTGGGTCGTTCTGCGCACCCTCGAGGCCTTTGCCGACTCTTCCCCAATCGATCCAGGTCACGCCGTTCGTGGCGGTGGCGTTGGCCGGCCGGTCCTCGGGAAGGCTCATCACGATGGTGTAGTTGCGCTCGGCATTGAGCACAACCTGCATGTCGAACACGCCGTCCCACAGGCTGCCGGAAGTGGCCGCGGCCATCGTCGCCACCGACCAGTACTGCACCTGCCCGTCGGGCATGGTCTTGGCGTTGGCCCAGGTGTT
>JBDHRD010000161.1:0-7328 GCA_039807425.1 Candidatus Contendibacter sp.
GAACCCTCGATGGAGTTTTATGTCCCCATACTCCCTTAGCAGGGGAGCGCCTTCAGCCGCTCGGCCATCTCTCCGGGCGATACCCGCCTTGCGAGTATCAAAGGGTGGCAAGCATACCGTCTAAAAGCACCGGCGTAAAGCCCTGACTTTAACCGTCGCCCACTGACGGTTGGGGCGCGCCGTGGGCGGCGCCGTCCTGCTCGCGCTTAATCCGCTCGTAGATTTCCTCGCGGTGCACCGCAATATCCTTGGGCGCATTGACGCCAATGCGGACCTGATTACCTTTTACGCCGAGCACGGTGACGGTCACTTCGTCACCGATCATCAGCGTTTCTCCAACTCTGCGCGTCAAAATCAACATATCAAGCTACTCCTTGTTTTCCATGAACAGCACCAGGTCACCTTGCGGTTTTGACAGTCCGCGTCTGTAAACGGTCCATTCCCGCCGGTGGATTTTTTCGCGTGCTCGCGCTGATCTCTACCCTGCCCGCGCCGGAGCCCGGTTGGGGATCAGGCGGCCTTGTCCAGTTCGAACACCTCGTGCAGGGTGCGAACCCCGAGTTCCAGATATTTCTCGTCCACCACCACCGAGATTTTGATCTCGGAAGTCGAAATCATGCGGATGTTGATCCCTTCCTTCGCCAATGCCTGGAACATCTGGCTGGCGACGCCGGCATGGGACCGCATGCCGATACCGACGAGGGATAATTTGGCGATCCTGGTGTCACCGGAGATCTCGCGGGCGCCGAGTTGGGTAGCATGTTGCTTGAGAATTTCCAGCACCCGCTCGTAATCGTTGCGATGCACCGTGAAGGTGAAGTCGGCAGTGCCGTCATGCCCGACGTTCTGCACGATCATGTCCACCTCGATGTTGGCGGCGGACACCGGCCCCAGAATGCTGAAGGCGATACCAGGCCGGTCGGGCACCCCGAGCACGGTCAGCTTGGCTTCGTCACGGTTGAACGCAATGCCGGAAATCAGCACTTTCTCCATCGGTTCCGCCTCGAACGCTTCCTCAAAGGTAATCAACGTGCCCGGGCCTTCCTGGAAGGTAGAGAGCACACGTAATGGGACATTGTGTTTGCCGGCGAATTCCACCGAGCGGATTTGCAGCACCTTGGAGCCGAGGCTGGCCATCTCCAGCATTTCTTCGAAGGTGATCCGATCCAGCCGGCGGGCCTCGGGAACCACGCGCGGATCGGTGGTATAGACCCCGTCCACGTCGGTGTAAATCTGGCATTCGTCGGCCTTGAGCGCGGCGGCCAGCGCCACGCCGGTCGTGTCGGAACCGCCCCGGCCCAGCGTGGTGATGTTGCCGTCCTCGTCCACGCCCTGGAACCCGGCCACCACTACGATCCGCCCGGCCTCCAAATCGGCGCGCATGGCGGCGATTTCCACTTCCTCGATGCGGGCCTTGTTGAAGGCGTTGTCGGTGAGGATGCGCACTTGGCCGCCGGTGTAGGAGCGGGCCGGGCAGCCGCGCTTTTCCAGGGCGATGCACAGCAGCGCAATCGTCACCTGCTCGCCGGTGGCCAGCAGCACATCCAATTCGCGGGGATCGGGGCGGGGGGTAATGCCCTTGGCCAGACCGATCAACCGGTCGGTTTCGCCGCTCATGGCCGACACCACGACCACGACGTGATCCCCACGCGCGCGCCAGCCAATGACTTTTTCCGCCACCTTCTCGATACGCTCGAGGCTGCCCACCGAGGTACCGCCGTATTTCTGTACGATAAGCGCCATGGTTTCCCTACTAAAACAAAGGCTAAACGCATTCCCGCCCCGGAACGGCCGAGCGGGTCATAAAGGCGGCGATTATAGCGAAAGACGGAAAATCTCCAAGCGATTCCCGCGTTGCCGGCCAGTTCTCAAGCCAGTTGGCCGCGCACCCATTCCGGCACGGAGCCCAGCGCGGCGTCCAGGTTCGATGGTTCGACGCCGCCAGCCTGGGCCATGTCCGCGCGGCCGCCGCCTTTGCCACCGACCTGTTGCGCGACCATGTTGACCAGTTCGCCGGCCTTGAGCCGTTGGGTTTCCGCCGGGGTGATGCCGGCCACCAGCCGCACCTTGCCGTCCTCGACCGTGGCTAGCACCACCGCCGCCGCCTTGAGCTGGTCCTTGCAGCGGTCCACCGCCTCGCGCAAGGTCTTGGCGTCCACCCCATCCAGCCGGGCGGCCAGCACCTTGATCCCACCGATCTCGATCGTCTGGCTCAGCAGATCGGCGCCCTGCCCGCTGACCAGCCGACCCTTGAGCTGCTCGACGTCCTTTTCCAGTTGCCGGGCGCGTTCGATCAGTTGCCGGACCTTGTCGGGGAAGTTGTCGCGGTCGCCCTTCACCAGTTGCGCCGTCTGGCGGGCGCGGTCCTGCAACGCGGCCACGTAATCCAGCGCCCGCTCCCCGGTCACGGCCTCGATGCGCCGCACGCCGGCGGCCACGCCGCCCTCGGTCACGATCTTGAACAGGCCGATGTCGCCGACCCGGTGGACGTGGGTGCCGCCGCACAGTTCGGTGGAGAACTCGCCCATGCGCAGCACCCGCACCTGGTCGCCGTATTTTTCGCCGAACAGCGCCATGGCGCCAGCGGCGATGGCCTGTTCCGGGGCCATGATCGTGGTTTCCACCGCGACGTTGCCGCGAATCTGGGTGTTGACCAGTCGTTCGATGGCATCCAGTTGCTCGGCGCTGATCGGCTCGAAATGGGAAAAGTCGAAGCGCAGCCGCTGCGGGTCCACCAGCGAGCCTTTCTGGGTGACGTGCGCGCCGAGGATTCGGCGCAGCGCCGCGTGCAACAGATGCGTCGCGGAGTGATGCAGAGCCGTCGCCTGACGCTGGGCGGCGTCCACCTGGGCGACCACGCGCGCGCCACGCCGCAACTGGCCCTGCTTCAGCGCGCCGATGTGGGTAAACACTCCTTCACCCTGCTTCTGGGTGTCGCGGACCTCGAATTCCAGCCCGTCGGCGTGCAGCCAGCCGGTATCGCCGACCTGGCCGCCGGATTCGGCGTAGAACGGCGTGTGATCGAGCACCACCAGGCCTTCGTCGCCAACGTTCAGCGTCTCGACCGCCCGACCCTCGCGGAACAGCGCCACGACCGTCGCTGCTTCCTCCAGCCGGTCGTAACCGTGGAACTCGGTGCAGCCTTCGATGCCGAGATCGGCGGTCTGGCGCAAGCCGAACTGGCTATGGGCGCGGGCGCGCTCGCGCTGTGCTTCCATTGCCCGCTCGAAACCGGCGTTGTCCACCTCCAAGCCGCGTTCGCGGGCGATATCGGCGGTCAAGTCCACCGGGAAACCATAGGTGTCGTAGAGCTTGAACACGGTTTCACCGGGGATGACCGCGCCGGACAAGGCGGCGATGTCCTCTTCCAGCAGTTTCATACCGTGGGACAGGGTTTCAGCGAAGCGTTCTTCTTCCTGGCGGATGATGCGGGCGACCTGTTCGGTGGCGGCGGCCAAATCCGGGTAGGCCGAACCCATCTCCGCGACCAGCGGCTCGACCAGGGTGTGGAAGAAGCTGCCCTCCGCGCCCAGCTTGTAGCCGTGGCGAATGGCGCGGCGCATGATCCGCCGCAGCACGTAGCCGCGCCCTTCGTTGGATGGCAGCACGCCGTCGGCGATCAGAAAGGCGGTGGCGCGAATGTGGTCGGCGATGACCCGCAACGAGCTGGACTGCAAATCCGCCGTGCCGGTCGCTCGGGCCGCGGCTGCGATGAGGTTGCGGAACAGGTCGATTTCGTAATTGCTATGAACGCCCTGCATCACCGCCGCCAGCCGTTCCAGTCCCATGCCAGTGTCTACCGAGGGCTTCGGCAGTGGGTGCAGCACGCCATCTGGAGTCCGGTCGAACTGCATGAACACCAGATTCCAGATTTCGATGTAGCGGTCGCCGTCGGCGTCGGGCGTGCCGGGCGGGCCGCCAGCGACTTCCGGGCCATGGTCGTAGAAGATTTCTGAGCAGGGACCGCAGGGACCGGTGTCGCCCATCGCCCAGAAGTTATCGCTTTCGTAGCGCTTGCCGCCGGGCTTGTCACCGATGCGGGCGATGCGGTCGCGCGGAACCTGGATCTCGTCAGCCCAGACCTCATACGCCTCGTCGTCGGTCTCGTAAACCGTGACCCAGAGTTTGTCCGCCGGCATCTTCAAGACGCTGGCCAGGAATTCCCAGGCGAAGCGGATGGCGTCCCGTTTGAAGTAGTCGCCGAAGCTGAAGTTGCCCAGCATCTCGAAAAAGGTGTGATGGCGGGCGGTGTAGCCGACGTTTTCCAGATCGTTATGCTTGCCGCCGGCTCGCACGCAGCGCTGGGCGGTGGCGGCCCGGCGGTAGGGGCGGTGGTCGCGGCCGGTGAACACGTCCTTGAACTGCACCATGCCGGCGTTGGTGAACAGCAGCGTGCTGTCGTTGAGCGGGATCAGCGGGCTGCTGGCCACCACCTCGTGGCCGCGATCACGGAAATAATCCAGGAAGAGTTTGCGGAGTTCGGCGCTGCTGGTCATGGTCGGAGTTTGGGTCGGTTTCCAGTATGAATTAAACAGTTTCAAACAGATGCTTGATTTGATCGAGAGTGAAGCCGTGCTGGCGCAACACCCGGGTTTGCTGGAGACGTCCGGCGACATCGGCGGGGGCCCGGGATTTAAACCGCTTGCGATGCAGTTCCCGCAGCTTGGCCGGCCAGTCGTCCGCCAGTCCGGCCAGACCGGCGGCGACCGCATCTTCTGGCACGCCGCGTTCGCGCAGTTCGCGGGCGATCCGCAACGGCCCGTAGCCCTTGTCGGCCCGCGCGCAGGCGTACAACTCGGCGTAACGGCCCTCGTCCAGCAGGCGTTCCTCGATCAATTGCTCCAGCACCGGATCGACGAGTTCGGGCGGATAGCCGCGCTGGAGCAGTTTCTGGCGCAGTTCCAGGCGGGAATGTTCGCGCCGGGCCAGCAATTCCAGGGCCTTGGCGCGAATTGCCACCGGATCGGCAACGGCGTTCTCAGAGGTCCGTGTCCAGTTCATCGGCGGCGGAATCGCTGGCCTCGTCGTCGCTGACGCTGCCGGGTTCGATGCCAGGCACCGCGTCGGGACGGGACAGGAAATGGGCGCGAATCTTGTCCTCCAGTTGGCGGGCCAGCTCGGGATTTTCCTTCAGGTAGGCGCGGGCGTTGTCCTTGCCCTGACCGATGCGAGCACCGTTGCAACTGTACCAGGCCCCGGATTTCTCGATCAGCCCGGCCTTGACGCCGAGGTCGATGATCTCGCCCAGCCGCGACGCGCCCTCGCCGTATAGAATCTCGAATTCGGCCTGCTTGAACGGCGGGGCCAGCTTGTTCTTGACCACCTTGACCCGGGTTTCGTTGCCGATCACCTCGTCGCCCTTCTTGATGGAACCGGTGCGGCGGATGTCCAGTCGCACCGAGGCGTAGAACTTGAGCGCGTTGCCGCCGGTGGTGGTTTCGGGGGAGCCAAACATCACGCCGATCTTCATCCTGATTTGATTGATAAAAATCACCAGGGTGTTGGAGCGCTTGATGTTGGCGGTGAGCTTGCGCAGGGCCTGGCTCATCAGCCGGGCGTGCAGGCCGACGTGGGAATCGCCCATGTCGCCTTCGATTTCGGCCTTGGGCGTGAGCGCCGCCACCGAATCGATCACCACGATGTCCACCGCGCTGGAGCGCACCAGCATGTCGGCGATTTCCAGCGCCTGTTCGCCGGTGTCGGGCTGCGACACCAGCAGATCGTCCACGTTGACGCCCAGCTTGGCGGCGTAGATCGGGTCCAAGGCGTGCTCGGCGTCGATGAACGCCGCGCACCCACCCTGCCGCTGGGTTTCGGCGATCACCTGCAAGGCCAGGGTGGTCTTGCCGGAGGATTCGGGGCCGTAGATTTCGGTCACCCGCCCGCGCGGCAAGCCGCCGATGCCCAGTGCGATGTCCAGCCCCAGCGAGCCAGTGGACACGACCATGACGTCGCGGGCCACGCTGGTGTCGCCCAGCCGCATGACCGCACCCTTGCCAAACTGGCGTTCGATCTGGGTGAGCGCCCCGGCGAGCGCCTTTTTCTTGTTGTCGTCCATTCCGCGAATCCCCTCTTCAGATGGAAAAAACCGGTGATCGGATCGGAGCTGATTGCTTGCGGCGATTGTTCCACGGAACCCGCGGCTAACCTAGCTCCGGCCAGCGGCGCACGACCTGATAGCGCACGCCGTCTTCCTCGGGAAGCGACTCGACCAGGGCGATGTCGCGGATCGGCCATCGCACCGGCGCGGCGGGGGGCTGGGCCGGGGCCGGGCCGGGAAACTTGCGGGCCAGGGTAATGTGCGCCTGAAATGCCCGCCGCTCCGGGGTAAAGCCACAACCGCGCAACCGGCGGTGCAAGTCGGCCACTCGTTCGTACAGTTCGGGCGGGGTGTGGCTGGAGCCCAGCCAGAGGATGCGCGGCTGCGGCCAGTAGCCGTAGCGATCCAGGATCAACTCCAGTTCCAGCGCCGGCCAATCCGCCAGCGCCGCTTCATACGCCGCCAGTTGGGCTGCATCGGTCGCGCCCAGGAATACCAGGGTCAGATGCAGGTTGGCGTCGCGCACCCGCCGCTGACCCGCGACGCTCGCCGCCAGGCCGGCCATTTGCTGGCGCTCGGCCTCCTCCGGCCACAGCGCCAGAAACAGCCGGCGGGGCGCGCCAGTGATGGAAGTCAGGGGCAAAGACATCCCACAACCCTTAATTGACTGAGTAATTTCATTTTCGGAAACCGCTAAAGACTAACCTGACTCAGGTTTCGGTTACGGCGTCGGCGGCTACCCCCTCTTGCGGAGGATAGAAGAGATCCGGTTCGCCCCCATCCAGTGAATCCACCAGCGGCGCCGATTTCTCGATAGTACCCTCCTCCGTCGTGGAGAGCAGCGCTTCGTCCGCGGACAGCGCCTCCCGAGCCAGTATATTGGCTGGTAAGGAGTGGTTCCAGTTCGCCGGTGGGCCAATGACCACTTGCAGCGTCATGATAGCGCCTACCGCGCCCGCCGCGATGGCGCTACCCATCAGCCCACCGATGGGCGCCCAGCGCGGCGCCGCGAGCGGGACTGGTGCTACCGAGCACGTCCGTTTTACCCGCTCGCCGGCCACGGCCACGGTAACCAGCAGGACGACGGTCAAAGGCAGCAACGCGGCGCGGGCGAGGAGTGGCGGATCGGCCAAGGTCACCCATTCCAGGATCGGCGGTTCGATGAGGAGATGGGCGACATAGACCAGCAGGCTGTGCCGTCCGAGCCGGCACAGCCAGTTGCAGGACCACCCCTGCCCTGCTGCCTGGTTCCAGAGCCAGGCCGACCAAGCAAACCAAAAACCCGACG
>JBDHRD010000162.1:0-7227 GCA_039807425.1 Candidatus Contendibacter sp.
CGAGGGGATCATCCTCAAGCGGCTGCACGAAACGGTCGACGGCGAGTTGCAGCAGTACGCCGCCACCGACGGGCGGTTCAACCGTGAACACTTCTTCAATAAATACCCCGAGCTGCGAGCCATCGTCGCGCACCTCTCCGACGACGACATCGACAAACTGAAGCGCGGCGGTCACGATCCAGTCAAGATTCACGCGGCCTATCACGCGGCGGTACACCATGCGGGCCAGCCCACCGTTATCCTGGCCCAGACCAAGAAAGGTTACGGCATGGGCCACTGGGGCCAGGGCAAAATGGGCGTCCACCAGCAAAAGAAGCTGGACGCCGAAGCGTTGTTGGCCTTCCGCGACCGTTTCGATCTGCCGTTGTCCGACGCGGACGTGACCAACCTGCGTTTCCACCAGCCGGCCGCCGACAGTCCCGAACTGCAATACCTGCACGCCCGCCGCCAAGCGCTGGGCGGCTATCTGCCGGCGCGCGTCGGCAAGGGTCCGCCGCTGGCCGCGCCGCCGCTGGCCGCGCTGGCCCGATTTCTCGAGGGCAGCCACGGCCGGGAAGAATCCACCACCCTGGTGTTCGTGCAACTGCTCGCCCACCTGTTGCGCAACCCCGACCTGGGCCGACGCATCGTGCCGATCGTGGCCGACGAAGCGCGCACCTTCGGGATGCAGGCGCTGTTCCGCCAAGTCGCCATTTATTCCGCCGTGGGCCAGCGTTACGAGCCGGAAGATAAGGACGAACTGCTCTACTACAAGGAAGCCCACGACGGTCAGATTCTAGAGGAAGGCATCACCGAAGCCGGCGCCATGGCGTCGTGGATCGCGGCCGCCACCAGCTACAGCACTCACGGCTTGCCGATGCTGCCGTTCTACATCTTCTATTCCAGCTTCGGCTTCAAGCGGGTCGGCGACCTGATCTGGGCGGCCGGGGACTCGCGCTGCCGGGGCTTCCTGCTCGGCGCCACGTCTGGCCTGACCACACTGTCCGGCGAAGGTCTGCAACACCAGGATGGCTCCAGTCACCTGTTGTTCGCCAGCGTGCCCAGTTGCGTGGCCTACGATCCCTGTTTCGGCTACGAGCTGGCCGCGATCCTCCAGGACGGTATGCGGCGGATGCTGGAGAACCAGGAGGATGTGTTCTACTACGTCACGGTGACGAACGAGAGCTACGTGCAACCCGCCCTGCCCGAAGGCGTCCGGGACGGTATCCTGCGGGGCCTGTATCGACTCCGCGAGGGGAGCGGCGCGGGGTACGAGCCGCGCGTACAACTGCTCGGCGCCGGCGCCCTGCTGCGGGAGGCGCTCGCGGCCGGCGAGTTGCTGGAACGGGATTGGAACGTCGCCGCCGATGTGTGGAGCGTCACCAGCTTTACCGAACTGCGGCGCGACGGCTTGAACGTGGAGCGGTATAACCGTTTGCACCCGGACGCCGAACCGATCCGGAGCTGGGCCGAGCAATGCCTCGCGCCGACTGCCGGTCCGATCATCGCGGTCAGCGACTACCTGCGCGCGGTGCCAGACCTGATCCGGACCTGGGTGCCCCGTCGCTACGTGACCTTGGGCACCGACGGCTTTGGTCGCAGCGACACCCGCGCCGCGCTGCGCCGATTCTTCGAGGTGGATCGGCGCCACATCGCCGTCGCCACCCTCCAGGCGCTGGCCGACGAGGGTAGGATCGACCGCGGCCAGGTCACGCAAGCCATAGCCCGGTACGGTATCGACCCGGATCAACCGAATCCCTGGGACCGCTGAGCCGGCGATTCGAGCTCCAACGCGGAGGATCATCAACTCATGAGGCTCTATCTGGTGCAACACGGTCAAGCCTTCCCGGCAGCCGAGCATCCCGACCGGCCGTTGACCGATCAGGGCCGGCGCGAGGTGGAAATCGTGGCCGCGTTACTGGCGCGCGGCCAGCCGCGCGTATCCCGCATCGTTCACAGTGGCAAGATCCGCGCCCGGCAAACGGCCGAGATTCTCGCGGCCCCCCTGACGCCGGACCGACCCGTTGAAGCAGCGACCGGACTCGATCCCAACGATCCGGTCGAACCCTGGATCGCGGCGGTGAACGGCTGGACGGAAGACCGCCTGCTGGTCGGCCACCAGCCGTTTCTGGGCCAACTGGTCTCCCGGCTGGTGCTGGGCGAAGAGCGCACTCTGGTGAACTACCAGCCAGGGACCGTGGTTTGCCTGGAACCCACCGGCGCCGGCGACTGGCGGATCGTTGGCATGGTTGGCCCGGCGCTGCTGTAGCGGTGGCATCCGGGGTGCCCAGGGGGATGCGCGTGGGCCACATCACGGTGAACGCATGAAGACCCTCGGCCTGCTCGGCGGCATGAGCTGGGAATCCACCATCCCGTACTACCGGATCATCAACGAGACCATCCGCTCTCTGATTGACGGTTCGTTAACGGGTTCGGCGGGCATTTTCGAACTGACTATTCCTCCTGGATCCAATGTGCCGCCGCCACACAGCCATTCAAACAGCGAAGAGGTCCTCTACGTTCTAGAGGGTGTACGGTGCTACACTGTCGGGGCCGAGACCCGGGACCTGACGCCCGGCGCGGCCATGCATACGCCCAAAGGAACAGCTCACGCTTTCGCCAATCCGTTCGAAGGCCCAGTGCGGACCGTGGTGGCCAACACCCCGGGCATCGGCGTGCAATACTTCAAAGAGGTCGCCGCCGTACTCGGCGCTGGCGGCCCGCCTGACCGGGTCGCGCTCGCGCAAGTGATGGGCCGCTATGGACTCGTGCCGAGCATCCTGAAGTGTTGCCTGATCCGTGATTTGAAGCTGTCCAGCCTGTGGCGTGATTCACGGTTCATCCCATCGAACCGCCGTGTCTGTGACCCGTCCGCACGGTGGTATGGGAGGGGAAGCCGCGAGGCTTCTCCCTGTCCCGATTCGGCGGCGTAGGGCCAGGAGAGAAGGGGCGGGGCCAGAGATACGAGGAGGTGTCGTGGTGCGCAGCGAACGTGAGAAGATGCTGGCGGGGGAGTTGTACGACCCGCTCGACCCGGAACTGGTCCGCGCCCGCACCCGGGCGCGCGACCTGTGTCAGGACCTCAACGCCACCCGCGAGGCCCAACAGGGGGAGCGCCGGCGCATCCTCCGGGAGCTGTTCGGGGCCGGAGGCGAGGACGCGTGGGTGCAGCCACCTTTCTTCTGCGACTACGGGTCCCACATCCGGCTCGGTAAGAAGTGCTTCTTCAACTTCAACTGTGTCGTGCTGGACGTGTGTCTGGTCAGGATCGGGGACTGCACGCTGTTCGGCCCGGCGGTGCAGGTCTACACCGCCACTCACCCGCTTGACGCCGCGCTGCGCCGCGAGCGGGAGTTCGGCCAGCCGGTCGTGATCGGATCGGACGTGTGGGTCGGAGGCGGGGCGATCATCGGTCCCGGCGTGACAATCGGCTCGCGGTGCGTCATCGGCGCCGGCAGCGTGGTCACCCGCGACCTCCCGGAAGGGGTGTTCGCCGCCGGTAATCCGTGCCGCGTCATCCGGAAGCTGGCGGAGTAGAGCGCCGGGAGAGCGGCGGCTCCTGACTCCGAAGGCGAACCGGAGCCAAAGCTCGCCAACGCCGATGCCCCCTCCGCCCCTGACTGGACCGCGCGACCGGCGGTCCAGGATGCCGTCGCGCGAACGCTCGTCGCCGCGGATGAGCGCGCCGGGCCAGCACGTGATTCGGAACGATCCGGTATGCTTGGGTTAGTGGGCCGTTTGTTTGACTCAAACCGATGTTGATCCTACACACCGCGTTTCATCAGGGTTGTCTCCATCTGTGGGGCGAATCGACTCCGCGCGAAGAGGAGCTGACCACAACCCCTCCGTATCCCTACCGCACCACGATTTCGGCGTTGCAAGAGGGCCTCGCTCGGGCCGATCTCTCGCTCCAGTCCGCCGGACTCGGACCCGCAGCGAACGGCGAGCCAACGATCTGGCTGCCCACGCAAGGTGGCGCGCCGCTCCCGTCCTCGCCGCTGGTGGCCGAACCGCCCAAATCCCGCAAACCACCCACCCTGGCGCCCTGGCCAATCCCTGCCCTGGCGTTGACCGCCGCCGCTGCCGTCCACCTCCTCGCGGCGATTCGGGAGCGTCCCGCGCTGGCGCCGGGCATGGTGGCGGGCGATGACTTGCGCTACTGGAGCGAAGCCCTGCAACTGGCCGGCGCTCTGGTCTATCGCCAGCACGTGCTGCCCGATCTGGTGGAGCAACGCCGGGGCGCCTATCGAGCTTGCTGGACGCCGGTGTATCTGGGCGAGGACGGCGCTCGTCTGGAACGCCTGGCCCGCGCCATGCCATCCGCCGCCCGCGCCCTCGGTTCCGATCGACGCACCCTACCGGATGCGGCCCCCCGCGATGTGCTCAGGCAATTCCTGGCCTGGATCGTCGATCATCTGGTCCGACAATCCGCTGCCTTCTCCACCGTCCAGCGGGTTGGCGCGACTTCGACCAGCCTGCACGGGCAATGGCTGCACGCATTGCGGCAACCCGATGGCGCGCTGGACGGCGGCCCGGCGGAACTGCGCCAACTGGTCAAGCAGATCCGTGACTGGCAGCGACCGCTGCTGCGCTTGATCGGCGCCCCCTATCGCCTGTGTTTTCGGCTGGAAGAGCCGGAGTTCGACACCGCGGATGCGGCGGCGCTGTTCTTCCCCGACGCCAGTACCGAGTGGCGCGTCCACTACCTGCTGCAAGCGCGGGAAGACCCCAGCCTGCTCGTTGCCGCGGCGGCGGTGTGGAAACCGCAACGGGGGACCGGCGTGGGTTTGAAAACCCTGGGGCCGAAAGCACGGGAAGGCTTGCTTGCGTCCCTGGGTCAGGCGGCATCCCTGTGTCCGGCGATTGAAACCAGTCTGAAGGAAGCAACGCCGGTCGGGTATGCGCTGAATGCCGAGGGCGCGTTCCGCTTTCTCGGCGAGGAAGCGCCGCTGCTGGAACAGAACGGCTTCGGCGTGCTGCTGCCGGCCCGTTGGGCGGGCCGGCGCCGCGCCAAGCTGGCGGCGCGCGCCCAGGCCAAGACCCGCTTCGAATCCAAGGCCGGCCTGACGTTGGATCGGGTGCTGGAGGTCGAGTGGGAAATCGTGTTGGGGGAGGCCGGTTTGACGCCCGGGGAACTGCTGGCGCTAGCCCAGCTCAAGGCCCCGCTGGTGCGGGTGCGCGGCCAGTGGGTGCAACTGTCCGCCGCCGAAATCCAGGCGGCCCTGGCCCTGCAACAGCAGCGCGGGACCACGTTCACCGGCCGCGAGTTGCTACGCCTGGCGCTGGGGGCCGATACCGTGAAGGGGCTCGAAGTCAGCGGTGTCCACGCCGACGGTCCGCTCGGCGAACTGCTGGCGGGTTTGGCCCAAGGCGACCGGATCGCCCCCCTGCCCCCGCCGCCAGGTCTGACCGCGACGCTGCGGCCCTATCAAACGCGCGGCTACGCCTGGCTGGAGTTTCTCACCCGCTGGGGATTGGGCGCCTGTCTGGCCGACGACATGGGGCTGGGCAAGACGGTGCAAACCCTGGCGCTGCTGCAATGGCTGCGGGAAGCCGGTGAAGCGCGGCCGGCGCTGCTGGTTTGCCCGACCTCGCTGGTCGGCAACTGGCGCAAGGAAGCCTCGCGCTTCACACCGCGACTGCCGGTCATGCTCCATCACGGCGCCGGCCGCGACAAGGGCGAAGCCTTCGCTGCGCAGGCCCAAGGTCATGCCATCGTGCTGTCCAGCTACGGGCTGCTGCATCGGGATTTGCCCTGGCTCCAAGCCGTGGACTGGGCAGCGGTGATTCTGGACGAAGCGCAGAACATCAAGAACGCCGAAACCAAGCAGGCCAGGGCGGCGCGGGCCTTGCGCGCCGAGCGGCGCATCGCGCTGACCGGCACGCCAGTGGAAAACAACGTCGGCGATCTCTGGTCGATTCAGGACTTTCTCAATCCCGGCTTTCTCGGCAACGCCGCCCGCTTCAAGCGGGAATTCTTCCTGCCCGTGCAGGTGCAGCGCGACGCGAACGTCGTGGAACGCCTGCAACGGCTGACTGGCCCCTTCATCCTGCGCCGGCTCAAGACCGACCGCGCCATCATCCAGGACTTGCCGGACAAGCTGGAAATGAAGGTCTATTGCACCCTGACCAAGGAGCAGGCGACCCTGTACGCCGCCGTGGTGCAGCAGGCGGAAGCGGTGCTGGAAGGCATGGAGGAGAGCATGGGCCGGCGCGGTTTGATTCTGAGCACACTGCTGCGGCTCAAACAGGTGTGCAACCATCCCGCCCAATTCCTGGCCGAAAGTAAATTACATGGAAAATGCGACTAAAATTTAGGACTTTCGCTCAGGCAGGCTGATAAGCGGGAATATGCGGGTTTCTTAACTCATTACGCAGATAATCACTCCATAAGTTGTGCTTCACTTGGTAGAGCGTTTTCCCGAGCTTTTTCGCCATGACCTTCAATGAAAACCAAGCGTGATAGCAACAGGCAAAATGATTGCGCTGCGCGCGTTGCTTGCGGCATTGGCACCGTTCGATTCCGGTTAGTTGTTTGAGTTCTCGATGCAGTTGTTCGATGAACCAGCGCACCTTGTTCCCGTTTTGAACAACCTGCGTGTCGATCGAACCTGGGGCACGATTCGTGATCACCCATTCAATGTCGCCGTTCGTGGCGACCACCTTGAAAAGCTGTACTTTAAACGGAACTTCCTTGAGTTTAACGGTGAGACCATATTGGCCTTGTTCGGGAGTCCATTCGATCTGTTGCAAATGAATATAACCTTGCTCTTGACTGAGGCTGACGAGGCGATTTTCTTTCAAGGTGGTCACAAAAAACTTGCCCAGCCGATGAAGGAACTTGAGATTTTCCGCAGCGGCATACCAGTTGTCGAACAGGATCGTTTGCGCTTGAATGCCTTTTTGTTCAAAGGCTTGGCGAAGCATACCCCGGAAGTGGTCGTTTTTTGTTTGGCCGTCGTCCGCCGGGGCATAGACGCGAAAATCCAGTCGATGATAATCCCCCTGGTGGGCGTGGATGAGATTAACAATTCCAATCCCTTTCACTAAGCCATGCGCGTTCCCACTATATTGACGCTTCACCATTTCAATTTTTTGAGAATAGCTTTTATCCTGAACGCTATCATCCACAACGAGGCAGGCTTCGCTGCTGTTATCGATCAGCGGTTGCGCTAATTCCCATACCATGTGCGCCGTGTGTTTTTCGCGCCGCAAATAATCGTTAATCGCATCATGACTGATATCATC
>JBDHRD010000163.1:0-7182 GCA_039807425.1 Candidatus Contendibacter sp.
TTCGAGGCGCTGGGCGATTCGGTGATCACCGGGCCGACTCTGACCAACGTCAACGACTTTCGGGCGATTTTGGTAACCGGTTAGAGGTGCTGCTTGTCATCGCCGTGAGCGAGAACGAAGACCGGCTGGCTGGTGGCGCCGACTAGCCAGCCGTTCAGGTCGATTTACCTTCGTCCAGCAGCTCCCGGATCACCATCCGGGTGCCGCACTTGGGACAGCGAGGCATCTCCTCGATGGGGATGTAGATGATCTCGGTGCGGCGGCACTGTAGGCATTCGACCTGCACGGGTTCTGCTTTATCGCGTTTCATCAGCCAACTCCTCGGTCTATGGGGCAGGTTGGGTGCACAGCCGGGCGATGGCCCGTTCAAAACGCTGCAAGCCTTCCGCGATCAATTCATCGGGGATGATCAGCGCCGGGGCGAGCCGGATCACGTCCGGGCCGGCCACCAGCACCAGCAGACCTTCGTCCAGGGCGGCCTTGATGAATTCCCGGCTGCGCCCGCGCCAGGCTTCGACCAACTCGCAACCGAGCAGCAGGCCCATGCCGCGCAGGTCCCGGAACACGCTGAACTGTTCGTTGATCCGGCGCAGGCCAGCCATGAACACCTCGTGCTTGCGGCGCACGCCGGCCAGCAATTCAGGAGCGCTGAGCAACTCCAACGCTACGCCGGCCACCGCGCAACCCAGCGGATTGCCGCCGTAGGTCGTGCCGTGACTGCCGGCGGTGAGGCTGGCGGCGATTGCGGTGGTGGTCAGCATGGCGCTGATCGGGAAACCACCCCCAAGGCCCTTGGCGGTGGTCAAAATATCGGGCGTGACGCCGTAGCCCATGTAGGCGTAGAGATGGCCACACCGGCCGTTGCCGCACTGCACCTCATCGAAAATCAGCAGCGCCCGATGCCGGTCGCACAGTTCGCGGACCCCGTGCAGGAATTCGGGCGTGGCGCTGGTGACGCCACCCTCGCCCTGGATCGGTTCCAGAATCACCGCGCACGTCCGGTCAGAAATCGCCTCGGCGAAGGCGGCCAGATCGTTGAACGGAACGTGGGTAATGCCGGGCGGCAGCGGCTCGAAGCCCTCGGTGTACTTGGGTTGGCCGCCGACCGTGACGGTGAACAGGGTGCGGCCGTGGAACGACTGGGTGAAGGCGATGATCTCGCGCTGGTCCGGGCCGAAGTGATCGGCGGAATACTTGCGCGCCAGCTTGAGCGCCGCTTCGTTGGCCTCGGCTCCGGAATTCGCGAAGAACACCCGCTCGGCGAAAGTCAACTCACACAGCCGGCGGGCCAGGTTCAAGGCCGGTTCGTTGACCAACACGTTGCTGACATGCCAGAGCTTTTGCGCCTGTTCAGTCAGCGCCGCGACCAGTTTGGGATGAGCGTGGCCCAACCCGGTGACGGCGATGCCGCCAGCAAAGTCGATGTACTCGCGCCCGTCCTGATCCCACAGGCGAGAGCCTTCACCGCGCACTGGCACGATCGCCGCCGGGGCGTAGTTGGGCACCATGAATTCATCGAACAGCGCGCGGGCGACCAGGGGATGGTTCATCGGTACGATCCTGATTCAAAGAGGAGAGGTCAATCCAGATTGGGCTGAAGAATTATACAGCCAAGTTGGTTGGAGACGGATCAGAGATGACCCACACGGCGTCCGTTAGGGGCGAACGCCGTGACGTGGCTTGAGATATTTCACCTTTTTTGCCGTTTGACGATACTCTATTTCCAGGGGACGAGCCAATATGACTTCATTCGACGCGTCGTTCGCGCCCAGCGATGGCCTACCCCGCCATATTCCTAAAAGTTTACGAGCGAGGTGAACTCCAGCATGCCGCAGATTATTCCCGAATCCAGCTATCTGATGCGGATGGCCGACGGGACCATCAAGCAGGTCAATCCGTTCACCGGCACGGAGGTGTGGACCGTCCCCGGTCGGGGCAACCGTCCGCTCGGGACGAAGCCTCAAAACCCCCTTCCTCTCGACCCCGCCCGGCACGATGCCCACTGCTCGTTTTGCGCCCGACGCTATCTGGACACCCCGCCCGAGAAGGCGCGACTGGTCAGGACCGGCGATCAATACACCACGTTGCGCCATCTCCAGGTCGATGCGCTGTTTGACACAGTGGCCGAATTCCGCCGTATCCCCAACCTGTTCGAGATAGTTTCCTTTGATTACTGGCAGAAAAACTTTGGCTATAAGCTGCCAGACGCCATCGAGCGACATAAACACAACTATCTGGCTTCGGAAGCGGGCCGCCAACATGTGCTCAACATGTCGGAACAACGGTTGAAAGCCGCCGGCTTTGATGAAGCCGCCTGGGATCGGATGTCTTTGGACGAACGGTTGCAGTTCGCCAACGCCTTTTTCGGGGGCGGCCACGAGGTGGTCGTGGCCCGGCGCCATTTCGTCGATGGCGCCACGCATGATGATCAACTGGCTTCCTCCGGAACCTTGACCCCCGAGGAGCATTACCAGTATCTACGCTTTACCATCGATGCCATGCGCGACATTTATGTCAACAATCGCTATGTCCGCTATGTGGCGGTGTTTCAGAACTGGCTGAAGCCGGCCGGCGCGTCCTTCGACCACCTGCACAAGCAACTGGTGGCCATCGACGAGCGTGGTTACCAGAACGATGTGGAGTTGGAACAGATTCGGGCCAATCCCAACTTTTACAATGAGGCCGCCGTCAACTTCGCCGGCTATCGCAACCTGGTGGTGGCCGAGAATGATTACGCCATCGCCTTTGCTGGCTTTGGCCATCGTTTTCCCACCCTGGAAATCTTCTCCAAGAGCGAGCGCAGCCAGCCGTGGAACCATTCCCCGGACGAGTTGCGTGGCATGTCTGATCTGGTTCATGCTTGCCACGCCGCCAGCGGAGCCGATATTCCCTGTAACGAGGAATGGTATTACAAGCCACCGGACGTGGATGTGCCCATGCCGTGGCGGGTGCTGCTCAAGTGGCGGGTGTCGACGCCGGCGGGGTTCGAGGGTGGCACCAAGATTTATGTCAACACCATCGATCCCAATGCGTTGCGCGACCGAGTGGTGCCCCGGCTGTTCCAGCTCAAGAACGAGGGTCGGATCGCGCCGATGAAGGTCGCCTTCGAGTGCGCCTGCGTCCCCAACTGCCTCCACTACAATCCCGCCGTGCGGCAGCAGGAGTCCGCTCATCCCGAATTCCCGCCATTATCGGGCGGTCGGGGCCAGGATGGTTGACTGGAATGGTTGGGACAGGCCGTTGGCGATACCGCCAGTCGCCCTGGCGGGACGGCTCCCGTTGCCCTTTTCTGGCGGTTAAAGGGCGTTGAGCAACGGCATGAGCTTGTATTTGCGCTGGTGCTTGTCGCGCAGCGTGGCAAGGTAGCTTCGCCACTCCGCCTTCTGGCCCAGGGCTTGATACGCCTGTTTGGCCTTGCGCAGCCACATGGCTGCGTCTTCGTAGCAGGCGGATTTACCCTCATTCATGATCGGCTCGGCCTGCCGGCGGGCCTGGGCGATCACCCACTGGGGCTGGCGGTCCACGGCGGCGTCCATGATCCGGGCCAGGGTTTGAGGTGAGGTGTAGCGTTCGGTCGCCTGGATGGCGTCGTCAACCAGGTCTTCGTACAGGAAAATCTCGATTTTGGTTTCGTTGCTAATGCGAGCTTCCCGCAGAAAATCCAGCAGCTTTTCCCGCAAGTCCGGCCAGCCTGCTCCGGCCAGTTTTTTGACCGACCGATAGGCGGCGAGACCGGGCGCGATGCGGAACGCGATGACGCCCGCCGCCTGCGCCCGTTCGATCTGGCCGTGCGCGGCGGTCCGGTCGCGCAGCCAGGCCGCCAACTCGCTCTGGGCGTGCGAATCGAACCGGTCGAATTCATCCATTTCTTCTTCCACAACCGTGGAAGACCCTTCGTCTTTTGGCGTCTTTGCATCCAGCCGTTGCAGGCTGTGCTCGGCGACCTGGAACGCCGGTTCGACCGTGCTGCGTTCGTACAACGCCTTGGCGAGTTCCAGCGCACCCTCGTCGGATAGCGGCCGTTCCAACCCGGCGCGCACGGCTTCCTCGACCCGTCCCAGCTTCAGTAACTGCAGAGCGTAGAGGTCGTATTGTTTTTCGGCCCTGGCCAAATGGAGATACGCCTCATCCTGGCCGGTGCGTTCCAGAATCCGCAGCCGCGCTTGAGTGACCCGCGGCCGCCAGTGGCAGGGTGGCGGATCGGCTCCCCACAGACCCCCCGGCGGGTCTTCGCCGCGCAGGATGGCGCACAGATTGGGATCGTCCCAGCCCTGTTGAACGACAGTTTGCAGGTTTTCCAGGGGTTCGGCGGCGGATTCGTCGAAGTCCTCCACCCAGTCCGCCAGGCGGCCCGCCCACTGTTCGCGTTCCTCGGCGCCCAGGCCGGAATCGAGCAACGCTTCGATCCAGAGCGAGGCGGTTCCATCGAAGAAGGCGCCGGTTTCCTCGCCGGTTTCTTCCAACATTTCCCAATGCTTGCTGAATTCATCGGTGACAGCTTCCAAAACCGCCAGGGCGGCGCGACCATCGCCGGCATCCAGCGCGGGCCGGGCTTGATCCGCCAGTTGGATGATGTCATCCACCACGCCGTAGCCGTCCTCGCCGTAGTAATCCTCCTCGTCCCAGCCGCCGCGCGAGCGCATGGCGCTGCGAACGCTTTGCCGCAGCGCGCGGGTGTTCACCGTGGCGGGCCGGGGATGGCCGGCGGTGGCCGGCGATGCAACGGAACCTGCCGCCGCCAGAGCGACATAGGGCAGGGCGGCCTCGATCGCGTCGCCTAGACGCGGAATCCGGTCGGCCAGTTCCAGCAGGATGGCCTGGAGTTGCGAGCGATCCAGGGCCGCCAGCGTTTCGGCCAGTGGCGAACGGATGTCCACCTCGCCCGGTCGCTTGGCGTAGGCCAGCAGCGTGGCGACGATGTGCTTGCACCAGCCCCCGTAGTCGTAGGGGCAGGTGCAGGTGGCGTCGGCTACGCCGTCGGTGTCGAATTCGATCCACACTCGATAGGGGCGGGGCGCATTGCCTTGAACATTCGCTTCCAGTTCGGTGCCGCGCAGCACCAGCGTTTCCACCGCCCCGCTCTTGAAATAGTCCTCACCCCGGCGGATCGACCGGTCGGTCGCGTATCGGGATAACCGCGCAGGGTTGAACGTGGGCGCTGGCATCGGGAGTCTCCTCAATCTCGAAACATGCGGGGTAGCAACTTGACGAGGTCGCCAAGGCCGCTCAGGCGCTCACCCCAGCCGCGGCCATGCAACAGCCGGAGCGCACCTTTCAGGCCATCGTAAAGATTCGCATCATAAGGATGCCAGAACAGGTTGCGCTTGGCGAAATGCAGCAGTTCGGTGGTGACCACCTGCGGCTGGGTCATCTCGTCAAAGCCCAGTTCGCCATGGCTGCGGCCAATGCCGGATTCCTTGACCCCACCCCACGGGGTTTCGGCCATGCCGTGGGTCAGCAGGTGATCGTTGATGGTGATGACGCCGGCATGAATGCGCCGGCCCAGCGCCACCGCCGCGCGGGTATTACCGGACCATACCGAACCGGTTAGCCCGAGGCTGGAGTCGTTGGCCAGTTCGACGGCCTGATCCATGCTGTCCACCTTCATCACGCCCAGCACCGGCCCGAAGGTTTCCTCGCGCATCAGTTCCATGGTGTGATCGACATTAGTCAGCACCGTGACTGGATAGAAATTGGCCTGGGCGTGGGCGGGATCGATCTTGACCTGGGCGAGGATGGTCGCGCCCTTGGCCAGCGCATCGTCCACCTGGCGCTGGATGGTCTTGAGCTGGCGCTCGGTGCACATGGCGCCGATGTCCACGTTGTGATCGGTGTTGGGACCCTGCCGCAACACTTCCACCTTTTGCTTGAGCAGCTTGACGAACGGTTCGTATACGTCGCGGTGCACGTAAACGCGCTCGACCCCGCCGCAGGACTGGCCGCTGTTTTGCAGACCGGCCCACATCGCGCCGTTGACCGCCCGTTCGAGGTGAGCGTCGGGGCAAATCAGCATCGGATCGTTGCCGCCCAGTTCCAGCGAGACCGGGACCAGGCTCTCGGCGGCCTTGGCCATCAGAATCTTGCCGACCGGCACCGAACCGGTGAAGAACAGTTTGTCGACGTGGTTGTCCGACTCCAGCAGGATCTGACCGATGATCGCGCCGGGAATGTTGAGGTGAATGAACACGTCGGCGGGCAAGCCGGCGGCCTGGATCATCTCCTCGATCTTGCGCCCGACCATCTGGGTTTCCGGGGCGGTCTTGAAAATCACCGTATTGCCCGCCAGCAGCGCCGGCACGATCTCGTGCATCGGAATGCCGAGTGGATAGTTCCACGGCGCGATGATGCCGATCACGCCGAAGGGAATGCGAAAAATCCGGCTGCGCTTGTTCAGGAACAGCAGCGAGCCGCCGCGGACCTTGCGGGGTTTGAGAAAACGCTTGGCGTTCTTGAGGTAATAATTGGTCGCCAGCGCACTGGTCAGCACTTCGGTGACCAGCGCCTCGATCCGGGTTTTGCCGACATCCTTGGCGACGGTGTCGCTGACGTCGTCGGTGTGCTCCACCAGGTAATCACGAATACGAGCGATGTAGCGCACCCGCTCCTCCAGTGGCAGCGCCGCCCAGGCCGGTTGCGCGGCGCGGGCGCGGCGAAGCGCATCGCGCGCTTCCTCGGCCGTGTTCATTTGCGAATAGCCGACGATCTCGCCGGTGGCGGGATTAACGCAAATGGTCTGGCGGAGATCGAAAGTCTGGGGCGTGTTCATGATGGTCCTCGGCAAGGGCAAAGATCAAAGAGGGCGATGATTGCCGATATAGCCAGACCTCGGCGCCATTGGCTTGTAAGAGCTGGCTTTGTTGACGCGAATACTCGGTTTTTGAAGGAGTTGGCCGGAAGGGATTTGCCCGGCGGGCCGAAGGGGGTTAGATTGGCTTTTTTCCGACCGTGACCCGACCAGCCATGTCCAAAATTGCCAAAAGTATTTACCGCATCCTGTTCGTCAATCAGGGCAAGCTGTACGAACTCTATGCCCGGGAAATTTATCAGGGGGATTTGTACGGCTTTATCGAAGTCGAGGAATTGATCTTCGGCGAGCGTTCGAGCGTATTAGAGTTGTCCATCAATAATCAAATATAACCTATTGAACAACAAACGAATTTTTTAGGTTCCAGAGGCCAGCGG
>JBDHRD010000164.1:0-7157 GCA_039807425.1 Candidatus Contendibacter sp.
ACCACTGACGTGAATGGGAGAATGTAATGGCGGCGATTGACGCACAGGTGAGCACGGGGCTGGCGGGCCTGGACCGGGTGTTCCGGGGGATCATGGCGGGCGACAACATCGTCTGGCAGGTGGATGGCATTGACGATTACATGCCGCTGGTCGAGCCGTTTTGCCAGTACGCCCGCGCCAGGGGCCGCAAGCTGGTGTATTTCCATTTCGCCCGGCATCCGGCGCTGGTGGATGAAGGGCCGGGGGTGGAGGTGCAGGTACTCGATCCCGGCGAGGGTTTCGAGCCGTTCCTGACCGCTATTCACAAGACCATCGAGCAGACGGGACGGGGCGCCTATTACGTGTTCGACTGTCTGTCGGGCTTGGTTGCCGACTGGTACAGCGACCAGATGCTGGGCAATTTCTTTATGCTGACCTGCCCGTATCTGTACGATCTGGAAACGGTGGCCTATTTCGCGCTGCTGCGCGGCCATCATTCGTTCCACGCCACCGCGCCGATCATCGACACCACCCAGTTGTTCAGCGATGTCTACCGCCATCAGGATGAGTTATACATCCGCCCGTTGAAGGTGCAGCAGCGCTATTCGCCCACCATGTACATGCTGCATGTCTGGCGGGGCGAGGATTTCACGCCGGTGGCGGACAGCATCACCATTTCCGAAATCCTGACGCGGTTTCCGTGGTCGGGGCTGAAGGCCAACGATCCCCGGCTGGACATCTGGAACCGGACGTTCCTGGAAGCGGAGCAGGTGGTCGAGGCGGAACGCGACAACGTGCACGTCACCGAGCTGGTGCGTGATTTGTTGCAACACACCCTGCGAATGACGGTGTCGCGCGACGAGCGGGTGATCCGGCTGGCGGAAAAGGTGTTGACCCTGACCGATATTCTGGACATCAAACAACGGATGATCGGCACCGGCCTGATCGGTGGCAAGGCGGTGGGCGTGTTGTTGGCGCGGGCCATCCTCAGGCGCAGCGACCCGCGCTGGAAGAGTCTGCTGGAAATCCACGATTCGTTCTTCGTCGGTTCGGACGTGTTTTACACCTACCTGGTCCGCAATGGTTGCTGGTGGGTGCGGGAAAAGCAGAAGGATCCCGCGACTTTCCTGGATGGGGCGGAGACGGCGCGGCGGCGCATCCTGCGCGGCGATTTCTCGGAGTACATCCTGCAACAATTCTCCGACATGCTGGATTACTTCGGCCAGTCGCCGATCATCGTGCGCTCCAGCAGCCTGCTGGAGGACAATTTCGGCAACGCTTTCGCCGGCAAGTATGACAGCGTGTTCTGCGTCAATCAGGGGCCGCGCGAGAAGCGGCTGGAGGATTTGCTGGCGGCGGTGCGGGCCATCTACGCCAGCACCATGAGCGAGCGGGCGCTGCAATACCGGGCGCGGCGCGGTATTCTGGATCGCGACGAGCAAATGGGTCTGCTGGTGCAGCGGGTGTCCGGCTTTCAGCAGGGCCGGTTGTTCTATCCGCACATCGCCGGAGTGGGATTATCGTTCAATCCCTACGTCTGGAGCGAGCAGATCGATCCCAGCATGGGCATGGTGCGGCTGGTGCTGGGGCTGGGCACCCGGGCAGTGGATCGTTCCGACGATGACTACACCCGGGTGGTGTCACTGAGCGATCCGGAACGACGGCCGGAGAGCAATTTCGACAGCATGCGCCAGTACGCCCAGCGGCGCATTGATCTGCTCGATCTGGAGGATGGTCAGCTCACAACCCGGCAGTTCAGCGACGTAGTCCAGCAAAGTCTGGATTTGCCGCTGCAAATGGTGGCGTCGGTGGACGAGGAACTGGAACGGCGGGCGCGGGAACGGGGGATGCGCGATGTGTTTCCATGGGTGCTGACCTTCGAGCAACTGTTGCGCGATACACCGTTCGTGGCGGACATGCGCGACATGCTGAAGACCTTGCAGGAGGCTTACGACTATCCGGTGGATGTGGAGTTCACGGCAAATTTCGTCGATGAAAAGCATTACAAGATCAACCTGCTGCAATGCCGGCCGTTCCAGGTGCGGGAAGCGGGCACTATTCCCAATCCGCCGGCGCGGATCGACCCTGAAAACCTGGTATTGGAAGCCCATGGCGCGGTGATCGGTCACAGCCGGATCGGGACTATCGAGCGACTGGTGTACGTCGTCCCCAGCGTTTACGGCCGGTTGCCGTTGAACGACCGGCACAAGATCGCCCGGTTGATTGGTCAGATCACCCGGTTGCGGGGACCAGACGCCGCCAAGACCAGCCTGTTGATGGGGCCGGGCCGCTGGGGTACGACCTCGCCGGAGCTGGGGGTGCCGGTGCGGTTCGCGGAAATCAATAACGCCACGATGCTGTGCGAGATGGTGACCATGCACGGCGGGCTGGTGCCGGACGTGTCGCTGGGCACGCATTTCTTCAGTGATCTGGTCGAGACCGATATTCTGTATCTGGCGCTGTTCCCGCAACGAGAGGACAACCGCCTGAACGAAGCCTTTTTTGACCGGCAACCCAACCGGCTGGCCGAGTTGCTGCCAAGCGCGGCGGAATGGGTGCATTGCGTGAAAGTTATTGATCTACCAAACGACCAGTGCCGGGCGGTGCTGCGGCTGAACGCCAACACGCTCAAACAGGATGTATTCTGCTATCTGGAAGCGCCCGAGGCAGCAGAGGGGTAAATTCGGAGTGCCGGGAACGCGGTCAGGAAGATCGCGTTCCTGATGGGGTATGTAGCCTGAAATAATTATTCATGATTATGAGAATAATCTTGAATTTTTCCTCGAAAGATGCCTGTAAGATACGTATTATGTAAACATTTATTCTGTATTCTGTTATCATGGCTTGATTATCCATAATCCACGGAGCTTCACCGATCCCATGGCCCGTTCTGGAATTCGTTATGAAGAAGTTCAAGCCGCCGCGGAAACTCTGCTTGGACGCGGCCTCAATCCCACCATCCAGCGCGTGCGTGAAGTGCTCGGCACCGGCAGCAACACCACCATCAGCGAGCACCTGAAAAGCTGGCAGCAACAACTCGCCGAAGCACCCAAGGTCATCCTGCCGCCTGCCATTCCCGAAGCGGTCGCTGCCGCGCTGGATGCTTTCTGGAAACTCGCCGTTCAGCACGCCGAGGCGGCGTTCGAGCAACAGCGCACGATCGCCGCGCAAGCCGTCACTGCCGCTGAACAGATCCGCGACGCCGCCATCGCCGAACAGCAACAGGCGCGGAACGAAGCCAACGATCTGCGCCGCCAGATCGAAGCCGCCAAAACGGTCAGTCGCGAACTCGCCGACCGCCTGCTGGTGGAACAGGAACGCCGCGCCACCGCCGAAACCGCCATTCGGGCCGCCGAGCAGCGAGTTCAAGCCGCCACGGAAACCGTCACCCAAATCCGCGCCGAAACCGCCGCCCGCATCGCCCAGACCGAAACCACGCTGCAACAAACGCGGGCGGACATGGCGCAACAACTGGCTCAAGCCAAGCAACAGTTCGATACCGAGCGCCAGCGCGGCGAAGCCAGCGAGGCACGGTTGCTAGCCGTGCTCGACCAACTTCGCGCTGAACAGACTGTCGAACGCCAGGCTTTCGCAACCGAGCGCCAGGACTGGAAAAATCAGGAAATCGCCTGGCGGGAGCAACGGGAAATCCAACACCGTGAAACTGCCGAACTGCGAGCCACTCTGGCTGTAGCCGAGGAACGTCAGCGCACTTTAATCAACGAAATCGAGCAGTTACGCCCGCTGCTTCAGCTCACGGAAACGCGCTATCTCGATGCTGTCCGCGATGCGGAAGCCCTGCGCGGTGAATTGAAAGCAGCATTGGCGGATCGACAACACTTGCAACAGCAATTGGAAACCCGGCCTCCTCTTTCCTCCAATCCCGTTCAAAACCAGGGACCGGATTCACGGTAATGGTCTCTTCTGTTTGCCAGCGGGGATAGCTGCTAACATTTCACCGCCTTACCCCTCGAAGGAACCAACAACCATGAAAACCAGATTCTGGAAGAACCTGCTGGCGACAATACTGCTGCTAACCGGCATCGGCGTTGCCCAGGCCGCCGACCCCATCAAAATCGGCTCTTTTCTGATCGTGACCGGCCCCGCTTCGTTTCTGGGCGATCCCGAACTCAAAACCCTGCAAATGGTTGTCGAGGAGATCAACGCCAAGGGTGGCGTCGATGGCCGGAAAGTCGAATTGATCCACTACGATACCGGCGGCAACGCCAAGGACGCAGTCAACTTCGTCAAGCGATTGATTAAAAAGGATAATGTAGACCTGCTTATCGGTGGCACTAGTTCCGGCGACACGCTGGCGGTGATCCCCGACGTGGAAAAGGAAGGCATCCCGTTCATCTCGCTGGCCGCCGCCGTCGAAATTACCGAACCGACCAAGAAATGGGTATTTAAGGTCGCGCCCACCGACCGTATGGCCGTCGCCCGGGTTCTGGACGACATGCGCAAGCGCGGGTTCACCAAAATCGCGCTCATCACGGGAGACGGCGGTTTCGACAAATCCGGCCGCGAACAAGTGCTTAAACTGGCTCCCCAATACGGCATTACCCTGGTAGCCGACGAGTCCTATGGCAACAAGGACACCGATATGACCGCCCAGTTGACCAAGATTCGCGCCACTAACGCCCAAGCCATCCTCAATTTTGGTTTCGGCCAAGCCCCGGCTATCGTCACCAAGAATATCAAGCAGTTGGGGATCACCCTCCCCCTCTACCACTCGCACGGCGTCGCCTCCAAGACTTTCATCGAGTTAGCGGGCGATGCGGCGGAAGGCGCTCGCCTGCCCGCGGCGGCGCTGGTGGTCGCCGAGCAATTGCCCGACAACGACCCCCATAAGCCGGTACTGATGGCCTACAAGAAACAGTACGAGGCCAAATACGGTCCGGTCTCCACCTTCGGCGGCCACGGTTACGACAGCCTGATGATCGCCAAGGCCGCGCTGGAACGGGCCGGCGGCCCGGACAAGGCCAAGGTGCGCGATGAAATCGAGAAAACTCAAGGCTTCATCGGCACCGCCGGCGTGTTCAACATGAGTCCCGACAACCACATGGGCCTGGGTTCGGACGCTTTCAAACTGGTGGAAATCCGCAACGGCGCCTGGAAAATCATCGACTAACACCCGTTCTGCCAAATCCCCCATAACGTGCTCCCTGTTTACCAGGCCACCGAACCACTACACTTTTCAAGTTTTGTCTATTGGACGGCGGGTTTCCTGCCAGGCGACCCGCCAGCCGCTGATTAGCCCCAACGAGGTCCGCACCATCCATGAATGCCGTGGTTCAAGCCAAGGCTGAAAGCCGCCATCTCCTTTCCGGCAATGAAGCGGTCGCCCGCGCCGCCTGGGAAGCCGGCGTCCGGGTCGCCGCCGCCTATCCTGGCACCCCCGCGACGGAAATCCTGGAGAACATCGCCCTCTACCCCGACATCTACTCGGAATGGTCGGTCAACGAAAAGGTGGCGGTGGAAGTCGCCATCGGCGCCTCGCTGGCCGGATCGCGCGCCTTGGCGGCCATGAAGCACGTCGGCATGAACGTCGCCTCCGACGCCTTCATGACCCAATCGCTAGCCGGTGTAGTCGGCGGTCTGGTCATCGTGGTGGCCGACGACGTGGGGCTGTCCTCGTCGCAGAACGAGCAGGATTCCCGCTACTGGGGCCGGTTCGGCCATATGCCGATCCTGGAGCCAGCCGATTCCCAGGAAGCCTACGAAATGGTCAAGCGGGCCTTCGCGCTGTCCGAGGAATACGAAGTCCCGGTCATCGTTCGCATGACCACCCGCGTTTGCCATGTCAAGGCCATGGTGACCGTTGAAGGCGAACGGATCGAACGCCATGCCGCCGGCTTCCAGAAAAATCCCCAGCGTTGGGTGATGACCCCCGCCAACGCCAAGCCGCGCCTGCCGCTAATGCATGACCGCGACCGGAAGTTCCGCGAACTGAGCGAGACCATCGACCTCAACGTGGTCTTCAACGGCAGCGACCGCCGAATCGGCTTTATTACCTCCGGGCCGGCCTTCATGCATGTCTGCGAGACCTTCCCCAACGCTCCGGTGCTCAAGCTCGGCTTCAGTTGCCCGCCGCCGCTGGACAAAATTCGCGCCTTCGCCGGCCAGGTCGATACCCTGGTGGTGGTCGAGGAAACCGAACCGCTGCTGGAAACCGAAATCCGCGCCGCCGGCATCGCCGTGCGGGGCAAGGACCTGCTGCCGCGCTTTGGCGAACTGGCCCCCAGCGTACTCCGTCCAGCCATCAAGCCCCTGCTGGGTGAACCCTGCGAAGTCCCGAAACGCGCCCAGGCCAGCGTCTTCCCCCGCCCACCCACCATGTGCGCCTCCTGCCCGCACCTTGGCCCCTACTTCGCCCTCTCCCACATCCGCAACCTGAACATCATCGGCGACATCGGCTGCTATACCCTCGGCGCGGGCCATCCCTGGAACGCCCTCGACACCTGCACCTGCATGGGTGCGTCGCTGAGCATGGCCCACGGCATGGACAAGGGGCGCGGCGAATCCGACCAAAAGAAAAGCATCGTCGCGGTCATCGGCGATTCCACCTTCCTGCACATGGGAATGCAGGGTCTGCTGAACATGATCTACAACCGGGGCAACGTCACCGTGCTGCTGCTGGACAACCGTTCGGTGGGCATGACCGGCGGCCAGGAGAATCCCGGTACTGGCGAGGATTTGCACGGTCTGCCGGCCCCGCGCGTGGATTTCGCCAAACTGGTCGAGGCGCTGGGCGTTCGCCCCGAGCGCATCCGCATGGTCGATCCCTACGAGTTGCCGACCATGGTCAAGCTAGTGCGGGAAGAGACCAGGATGGAAGAACCGTCGGTCATCATCACCAACCGCCCCTGCTCGCTCACCGACCGCTTCGAGCGTTTCCGGTCCTACGAAGTGATCGACGACCAATGCACTGGCTGCGGCAACTGCATTGATCTCGGTTGTCCAGCCATCTTTGTTGCCCGCCGCGAGACCGTGACTGCCAAGAGCGGCAAGAATAAGGAACTGGTGTTCGCCCGCATCGACGCCAATGCCTGCACCGGCTGTCACATGTGCGTCGAGACCTGCGCCCCCGAAGCCATCGTCCAGCCGCAACCGCAAAACCGCGTCATTCGGATTCAGCCCCATGCGTGACGGCATCACCAACATTCTCGTCGTCGGCA
>JBDHRD010000165.1:0-7129 GCA_039807425.1 Candidatus Contendibacter sp.
GGCGGTGGCCCGCGCTGCCGGCGGTCACTTGACCGACACGGTCAAACTCAACGTGTTCCTGACCGATCTGAGCCATTTCACCCTGGTGAATCAGGTGATGGCCGAGTACTTCCAGGAACCGTATCCAGCGCGGGCCGCGCTGGGTGTGGCGGCGCTGCCGCGCGACGCGCAAGTGGAGATGGATGCGGTGCTGGTTCTGGACCTTTAACACCGATTTCCGGTCGGTCAAGACGGTTGAAGTTACGCCTGTGGAAGAGAAAGGCGTGGGCCGGAGTCGCAAGGCCCCGGTGGAACACCCCGGTGAAACCGGCCTCGGTGAGGTAGGAAATCGGCCAAGTCTGCGTGGCTATTGTTGATACAATGGTTAACCATATTCCCGCTGGATGGCTTTGGCTATCGGCGCTGCCGTGGCTGATTCTCGCGCTGGGCCTCGGCCTCACTGCGCTGTTGTGGCAATTCGAGACCTGGTGGTGCAGTGGAAAAACGGGGCTGATCCTCCTGGCCGGCGGCGGCAGTAGCCTGATTCTGGCGCTGGTGATCGGAGTCCTGACGACCAGCCAGAGGCGTATCGCCTCCGCTCTGGCCGAGGCGAACCGAAATATCGTTGAACGTCGGCGGGCGGAAGAAGCCTTGCGGGAAAGCGAAGCGCGCTTTCGCAGCTATTTTGAACTGCCGCTGGTCGGCATTGCCGTCACCACGCCGGACAAGAGCTGGATCGACATGAATCCGCGCCTTTGCGAAATCCTCGGCTATTCGCCGGAAGCGCTGCGGCAAAAAACCTGGGCAGATTTGACCTATCCTGACGATCTGGACGCCAATATTGAACAGTTCAACCGGGTGCTGGCCGGGGAGATCAACGGGTATTCGCTGGAAAAGCGCTTTGTGCGCCAGGATGGCGGGGTGATTTCCACCGAGATCAGTGTGGCTTGTGTGCGCGCCGCCGCTGGTCAGCCACGCTATTTTGTCGCTCTGGTACAGGACATCACTGCCCGCAAGCAGGCGGAAGCGGCGCTGGATCAGACCAGGATAGCACTGGAAGAGGCGCAACACCTGGCCCGGATGGGCAGTTGGGAATGGGAAATTGCCACCGATACGGTCACCTGGTCCAAAGAACTCTATCGTATCTTCGGCTGGGATTTGAACCGGCCTCCGCCCACTTACCGGGAACACCTGCAACTCTACACGGCGGAGAGCATGGCGCGGTTGCAGGCTGCGATAGAACGGGCTATCGCCGACGGAATCCCTTATGCACTCGATCTGGAGGCGGTTCGTCCCGATGGCTCCAGACGATGGCTTACCAGTCGTGGGCAACCCCAATATGACGCTCATCACCGGGTTTTTGGGCTGCACGGCATCGGTGCCGACATCACCGACCGGCGGCGTATGGAAGCAGCCTTGCGCGAGAGCGAGACCAAATTCCGGCTGGCGTTCGACAACGCCAATACCGGGATGTGTCTGGTGGACCTGCAGGGGCGGCTCTTACAAGTCAACGCCAGCATGTGCGCCATTGTTGGCTACAGCCAAGCTGAGTTGAAAGGCATGACTGTCAATGATCTGACTTTGCCGGCAGACCAAACCATCAGTTTGGAGTTTATTGATGGAGCGGTTCATGGCGATGCTCATAGCGCCACCTTTGAAAAGCGCTATCAGCACCGCCAGGGTCATGTGTTGTATGTGCAGATCGCGTCTTCACTGGTGCGCGACGGGCAAGGTCGGCCGCTATACTTCATCTCTCAGGTGCAGGACATCACCGACCGCAAGCGTCTGGAGACGGAATTACGCGAACAGGCGATCCGCGATCCGCTGACCGGATTGTTCAACCGCCGTTATCTGGACGAAACCCTGCCGCGGGAACTGCATCGCTGCCAGCGCAACGGCAAACCGCTGAGCGCGGCCATGCTGGACCTTGACCATTTCAAGCGCTTGAACGACGCCTACGGGCATGAAGCCGGCGACAACGTGTTATGGGCCATCGGCGAATTGTTGCGTCGCTCGTTGCGCGCCGACGATATCGCCTGTCGTTACGGCGGCGAGGAATTGACTCTGATTCTGCCCGGCTTGACGCTGGAGAACGCACAGGCCCGTCTTGATGGCTTGCGCCAGAAGGTCATGGAAATGCGCCTGAGTTACCGGGAAAGCCCGTTGCCGGCCATTACCGTGTCGATTGGCGTTGCGACGGTGGAGTCTGATGAAACGGACCCGACGACCCTGCTCAATCGGGCTGACGCGGCGCTGTATCAAGCCAAGGCGCGGGGACGTAATCGCGTCGTGTGCTATGCCGATACACTGCAACAGTAAGTATTGGCCGGTTCGGGAAGGCCGCGCCGCTGACGGCGATCCCGCGGACACGCTGATCACCGCGCCCGCCAGCCGGAGGTGATGATGGAGCGGGCGGAGCGGGAATCCAGTGTCCGCGAAGCCGCGCCGGCGCCGATCGCGCCCTCGTCGCCGATCACCGCGTTGAAGGGCGTCGGGTCGAAACTGGCGGAACGCTTACGCCGGCTGGGTGTTCATGTCGTGGAAGACCTGCTGTTGCATCTGCCGCTGCGCTATCAGGATCGCAGCCGCCTGGTGCCGATTAACCAATTACAGCCGGGTCAGGAGGCGCTGATTGAGGCGCAAGTCCTCGGCAGCGAAGTGGTGGCACGCAGCCGGCGCTTCCTGCTCTGTCATCTGGCGGATGGAACCGGCGTGCTGACCTTGCGTTTTTTCCATTTCAGCCCCGCCCAAGAACAACTGTTCAGCCGCCCCGGTATGCGGCTGCGCTGTTTCGGTGAGGTGCGGCAGGGCTACGCCGGCCTGGAAATGATTCACCCCGAATGCCGACAGGTCGGCCCGGACGCGCCGCCGGTGAACGACCGGCTGACTCCCATCTATCCCGCTACCGCGGGCTTGCAACAATTCACCCTGCGCGGCCTGGCGGAGCAGGCGCTGGCCCATCTGGAAAGCGCGGCGCTGTTGCCGGAACTGTTGCCGGCGACGCTGCGGGCGCGGTTGCGCTTGCCGTCCATCGCCGAGGCAGTGCGCCTGTTGCACCAACCGCCAGCGGACACGCCAGTCGCCGAGCTGGAAAGCGGCCGGCATCCGACCCGGCGACGGCTAGCGTTCGAGGAGTTGCTGGCTCATCAGCTCAGCCTGCGGCGGCTGCGAGCGCGGATTCAACGCCAAGCCGCGCCACCGCTGGCCGGTCACGGCGGTCTGAGCCAGCGGTTCCTGGAACGGCTGCCGTTCGCACTCACGCCCGCCCAGCAGCGGGTCCTGGAAGAAATCGGCGCCGATCTGGCCCAGCCCCGACCGATGTTGCGGCTGTTGCAGGGCGATGTCGGCTCCGGCAAGACCGTGGTGGCCGCGGCCGCCACGCTGCGGGCGGTGGAAACCGGCGCGCAGGCGGTGCTGATGGCCCCGACCGAACTGCTGGCCGAGCAGCATTACCGCAATTTCCGCACCTGGCTGGAGCCGCTGGGCCTCGAAGCCGCCTGGCTGACCGGGCGGCTGACTGGCCGGGCGCGACGGACCCTGTTGGAACGGCTGGCCGCCGGTGAAATCCACGTCGCGGTCGGTACCCACGCCCTGTTTCAGGAAAGCGTGGCCTTCGCCGAACTGGCGCTGGCCATCGTGGACGAGCAGCATCGTTTCGGCGTCCACCAGCGGCTGGCGCTGCGCGAAAAGGGCCGACAGGGCGGTCGTTGCCCGCACCAGTTGATCATGACCGCCACACCGATTCCGCGCACCCTGGCGATGAGCGCCTACGCCGACCTCGATACTTCGACCATTGACGAACTGCCGCCAGGCCGCCAGCCGGTGAAAACCGTCGTCGTGCCCGACAGCCGCCGCGACGAGGTGATCGAACGCATCCGCCAGGCGTGTCGCGCGGGCCGGCAGGCCTACTGGGTCTGTCCGCTGATCGAGGAGTCGGAGGCGCTGCAATGCCAGGCGGCGGCGGTTACCGCCGAGCGACTGACCGCGATTCTGCCGGAACTGCGGATCGGCCTGGCGCACGGCCGCCGGCCCGCCACCGAACGGGAAACGACCATGGCCACCTTCAAGGCCGGCGAGTTGGACTTGCTGGTCGCCACCACGGTCATCGAAGTGGGAGTGGACGTGGCCAACGCCAGCCTGATGATCATCGAAAACGCCGAGCGACTGGGTCTGGCGCAATTGCACCAGTTGCGGGGCCGGGTCGGGCGCGGCGCGGAGCAAAGCAGTTGCGTGCTGCTGTACCGGCCACCGCTGTCGCCCATCGCCCACGCCCGGCTGGCGGTGCTCCGGGAATGCAATGACGGCTTCGAAATCGCCCGCCGGGACCTGGAACTGCGTGGCCCTGGCGAAGTTCTCGGCACCCGCCAGACCGGCGAGCAGACCCTGCGGGTTGCGGATCTGCTGCGCGATCAGGATTTGCTGAACGCCGTCCGCCACGCTGCCGACGAATTGTTGCGCGACCATCCGGACCGGGTGGAACCGCTGATCCGGCGCTGGATCGGCGCCGGCGCTCATTACGGCGAGGTATGACGATGCACGAGGCGCACTGATGTACGAGGCGCACTTCGGACTGCGCGAACCGCCGTTCGCCATCACTCCCGATCCAGCCTACGTCTACCTGAGCCGCCATCATCAGGAAGCGCTGGCACATCTGTTGTATGGCGTCGGCGAGAATGGCGGCTTCGTGCAACTGACCGGCGAGGTCGGCACCGGCAAAACCACCCTGGTCCGCACCCTGCTGGAACAGCGGCTGGAAAACGTGGACATCGCCCTTTGCCTCAATCCACGGCTGACCGTCGAGGAACTGCTGGCGACGATCTGCGACGAATTGGGCGTGCGCTACCCGCGCGAGTTGCTCACCCTCAAGGGGCTGCTGGACGCGCTGAACGCTCACCTGCTGCAAACCCACGCCGCTGGCCGGCGCACGGTGGTGATCCTCGACGAGGCGCAGAATCTGAGCCGCGAGGTGCTGGAACAAATCCGGCTGCTGACCAACCTGGAGACCACCAAGCACAAGCTGCTGCGCATCATCCTGGTCGGTCAGCCGGAACTGCGGACGCTGCTGGCGCGGCCGGACCTGCGGCAGTTGGCCCAGCGCATCACCGCCCGCTATCACCTCCCCCCGCTGGACCGACGGGAAACCGCCGCTTACATCGGCCACCGGCTGCAGGTCGCGGGTGGACGCGATGACTGGTTCGCCTGGGGCGCGCGGCGGGTAGTCTATCGCCACTCCGGCGGCATCCCGAGGCTGATCAATATCATCTGCGACCGTGCCCTGCTCGGCGCCTATGGCCAGGGCGTGCGGCGGGTCAACGCCAGCCTGGCGCGGGCAGCGGCGCGCGAGACCCTCAAAAGCCGCGAGGGCGGCTGGAACTGGCGCTCGTGGCTGGCGCTGGCCACTGGCTTGGCGGGACTGGTCATGATCAGCCTCGGAGCGTGGTTGCCGCGCGCTAATCCACCATCACCGCCCACCATCCCCCAGGCGCCGGACGCCCCGCCGATTCCGGCTGAAGCGAGTAGCGCCATGGCGCCGCCGCCAGTATCGGCTGCCCCTGCTTCCGCCGAGTTGGTTCCCCCCCGAACCTTGATCGGCCTTGGGGCGAGCGGCCCAGCGGTGCGCTGGTTGCGGGCGCGGCTGGCGCTGGCGGCGGGCCAGCCAGTTCCCGATCCCCTGTCGGAGGTATTCGATGCCGCGTTGGCCGAGCAGGTGCGCGCTTTCCAGCGCGATCACGGCCTGCAACCGGATGGACTGGTCGGACCACGCACCCTGGCATTGTTGAACAACCTCGCGCCGGAACCGAATAATCCGGTGCCGCGGCCGCCCGAGGGAAATCGTTAGATGTCCTACATTCTCGACGCGCTGCGCAAAGCGGAACGCGAGCGCCATCTCGGTCAGCCCCCCACCCTGGCAGCCCCGCCGCTCGTGCTCGAACCCGCCCGGCGGCGGGTTGGCCTATGGCTGGCGGTGGGACTGGGACTGGGATTGAATGCCGCCCTGCTGACCTTTTTTCTGACGCGAAACCAGCCAGCGGCCCCACCGGCCACCGCCGCATCGCCCGCGCCAGCGGTGACGTCCACTCCATCCACGCCACCCGCCAGTCATTCTCTCCCACCAGCGCGGCAAGCATCGGGTAGAGAGGAATCACCGGTCACCGCGCGGGAACCCGCCCAACCGGTCCCGCCTACCCGGTCCGCCGCGGTAACCGCTACCGCCCCCTCCACCGCGCCCGCACCAGCCACGCCCCACAAGGAACCGGCCGACAGGCTGATCCCTGAATTGTCGTCTCCAACCATTCCCCGAGCCAGCCGGGGGCAGCGCGAAGCATCGTCCCGTCCGCCTCTGACGCCCGGTTCCGTGAGCCTCGCGCCCGCGCCGGAATCGGTTCCATCGCTGGAAACACTGTCTGCCGGCGCCCGACGCGGGATTCCGGCCTTGAGCCTCGACATTCACGTCCATAGCGCCGATCCCGACAAACGCTTCGTCGTCATCAACGGTCGGCGCTATCGGGAAGGCGAGCAGTTGAGCGAAGGGCCGGTGCTGGAAAGCGTGACCCGCGAAGGCGCAATCCTGCGTCAGGGTGGCCAACACTTCCGACTGTCGATGCGGCGCTAACCAGCCGGTGGACAATCAACGCCTCCCTCTCCCCTCGCCGCTATCCTCGATGCGCAATGGCCCCTCGCCAGCCACGCGGGGCGGTTGCCGCTGACCCTCCAGCTTGATCCGCAATCGCAGGTTGTTGGCGGAATCGGCGTGGCGGATCGCGGTCTCGTAGCTGATCCGCCCAGCTTCGTACAACTTGAATAGTGCATCGTCGAAGGTGACGATGCCTTGCTCGCTGGAACGGACCATGACCGGCTTGAGTTCCTTGATCCGACCCTGAAAGATCAACTCCGCCATCAGCGGGGTGTTGAGCAGGACTTCCACCGCCGGAATCAGCCCCGGCTGGTCCTCGCGCGGCAGCAGCCGCTGCGAAATGAACGCTTTCATATTGAACGACAGATCCATCAATACCTGGGTCCGCCTTTCCTCGGGAAAGAAGTTGATGATGCGATCGAAAGCCTGATCGGTGTTGTTGGCGTGCAGGGTGGTTATGCACAGGTGGCCGGTTTCGGCGAAGTTGATCACCGCTTCCATGGTTTCCCGGTCGCG
>JBDHRD010000166.1:0-7066 GCA_039807425.1 Candidatus Contendibacter sp.
GGGTGGGCAAGACGTGAATCTCGGCCGGTTCGGGTCCCCGATTGCAGACGGTGATCTGGATCAACATGTCCTCCGGCTCCGCCTTGGCGTACTCGACGAAGACGTCAAAATACCGGTCCTCATCGAAGATGCCGGTGTCGAGCAGTTCATACTCGGCCACCTGTTTGTCGCGCATCCGGTTGGCTTCGATGATAGCCTCATATGGGTACTCGGCCTGCGGATATTTGTAGAGGTACTTCATGTACGAGTGAGTTGGTGTGCTGTCAAGGTAGAAGTAATACTCCTTGACGTCCTCGCCATGATTACCCTCACTGTTGCTCAGTCCGAACAACCGTTCCTTAAGAATGGGATCGCGCCCGTTCCACAACGCTAGTGCGAAGCAGAGCAGTTGGCGGTCATCGGAGATGCCGGCGAGCCCGTCCTCGCCCCACCGGTAAGCACGGTACTGTGCTTGATCGTGGGTGAAGTAATTCCAGGCGTCACCGTTGGAGCTGTAATCTTCGCGTACGGACCCCCACTGCCGCTCACTCAGATACGGACCCCATTTCTTCCAGGCCGCTCGTCTTTCGCGATCTTCCTGGAGCCGGGTCTGTTCCGCATTGAATTCATTGGTCTGGTTGGTCTGCATGGTCGTTCTCTTTTCGTTTAAGGTATCCGGCCCCGGCGTTGAGCCGGTGGGTGGCGTAGGTGTGGCGCAGTTTGTGGGGCGAAATCTTCTTCTCGATGCCGGCCTTGTTCAGCATCCCCCGCCGGTCGGCGCGGGCCGCCTGCGCGGACACCGGCTGTTGTCACCAACTGGCGGGACAAGCCACCACACGGGGGAGTCGTCACCAGGCGCGGATTTTAATAAAGGTTTTAAAACGGTTTTAAATGTGCATGATTCAAAAAATCATTAATATTCAAAATCTTATCCTGTCTGGTCGCGCACCTGCAAACCCGTGGTTTGGTGCCTGCAAGCCCGTGCCAAAGCGGGTCACGATGCTCGCCTCTTGCAGTTTCGCCATTGCCTCCCTGATCTGCTGTCGGAATTTCCATATAGCGCTCCTCTCCGCGTGGTGGAATCGCCCCGGTCGAACCCCCCGGCGCTGCACGCCACCCCTCCTTGGCCAAGGAGGGGAGTTTCCACCACCGGCAGAGGAGCGCTATAGCAATGCCATTCCCGTCACTTGGTGCTTACGCTTGCCGTTTCGTAGAAACCACGCAACGGGTAGACCGCCAAGGAGTTGAGCCGCACACGCCCGCCGGTGGCATAGAGCATCATGCCCTTCGCATCGGGCGGCGGGAAAATGATATCGGTAATTACTTGACGGCCGTCATTGCCGAACACCTCGACCGAAGTCCGATCCACGAAAATGTGGAGCTTGATCTTGCCGTCGGCAGGCGTTAGAGGCGCGTCGTGGCGCTTACCATCGTCGCCCCAGAACTTGAACTCGCCCGAGCGCGTCCGGTCAACGAACATCGCGGCGGGCTTCACCGCATAGCCGACGACCGTTTCCATGTTGTTGCCCTGACGCAACTTGAAACCGAATTCGGTGGTGGTGGTAGCACGGTCTACCTGAAATTCGGCGACGATCTCGAAGGTCTCACCCGATAAGCCTTCCAGCAGATTGCTGCTGCCCTCTACCCACTGGTCTTGCGCCATGCGCAACGGCTCGCCCTGGCGTAGGCTCTGTAACTCGGGCACGGGCTGGCTGACCAGACGCAGGCCTTTGTCTGCGTCCAATCGCTTCAGTTTCAGGACGCGCGGCAGCGTCATGGCGCTGCGGAAGGTGTAGGCCGGCACACCCTGCGCGTAGTCCCAGTTGCTCATCCAGCCGACGAGCAGGCGCTGCGAGGCGTTCTGCGGATGGTCCGACCAGGTAACCCCAGCGTAATTGTCACGGCCGTAATCGAGCCACAGGATGGTGTCGGCAGTGTTGTCGTTGGTAAAGCGCGCGCCGTCGAAATCGCCGATGAAGTATTGGGTGCCGGACCCTCCATACGGCGCATCCTGCTGCACGCTGACCAGCATCACCCACTTGGAACGGCTCGGGTCGCCGTCGATCTTGAGTTCGAAGAGATCGGGGCACTCCCACGGCAGGCCACGCCCACGCGAGCCCTGGTCATGGCCGAATTCGCTGGCAAACGTCCAATCCTTGAGGTTGGGCGAGGTATAGATGTGGACGCGATCCCGTGCGGAGAGGATCATGATCCATTTCTTGGTGGCCTCGTGCCAGGACACCTTCGGGTCACGGAAATCCGGGATGCCCGGGTTCGGTATGACCGGGTTGCCCGTGTATTTGGTCCAGGTCCGGCCCCGGTCGTTGCTGTAAGCGATTCCTTGGCGCTGGTTGCCGCCACCCGGGGTGGTGTCGGTGAGCGTGAACATGGCGACGAACGGCGGCTCACTGCCCTGCTGGAAGCCGCTGGTGTTGTTCCAGTCGACGACGGCGCTGCCCGAGAAGATCATGCCGCGCACCACGCCTGCCTCCGGCCGACTGTCCGGATAGAGTGCGATCGGTAGATGTTGCCAATGCGTGAGATCACGGCTCACCGCGTGACCCCAGTGCATCGGACCCCAGCGCAGCTTATCCCGAAACTCGCTACCGACCTCATAGCCACCAGGATAGTACTGATAGAACAGGTGATACTCGCCGTCGTAGTAGACCAATCCATTGGGGTCGTTCATCCAGTTCGCCGGTGGGGTAAAGTGGTACTGCGGGCGCGTCGGATCGATCGCCGGACCCGCAGCAGTCAAGGCAACAGACGATAACAGCACGCCTATCGTGAGCGTGGAGACCCTCACGATCAGTCGCCTAAAGCGGTTCGTAACATTGAGCATGATCTACCTCCAACCGATGGTGTTTTTCGGCCTTCCCGGATTGACTTCCGGATCGAGAGGATCAGCGGCTCAGGCCTTGGTAAGCGCGCCGATCAGCGGGAGTCTTGCCAGCATATTCTTCAGCGCCAGCGCATCCCATGGCAGGTGCTCCGCGATGCCGAGGCCAACCACATCAGCGACGGTCGCTACATCGCCCAGCAACTGCACAACTTGCTCCATGGTCAGCCTGCCTTGAGCAATACCATCAAAGGTATCGGCAGGAATATTCGGCTTGGCAAACAATAACGCGCGAAACAGCGACGGGTCGAGAACATCGAGGTCGAAATGGATGGCCAACCGGCTGGCGCCTGTGGATTTGAACCAGTCCAGCACCGGCTGACTGCCGCGTTGCGCCAGTTCGTGGGGAGCCACGCTGCCAAGGTGAAGCCGCTTCATATTGGCGGCCTCCCACTCGGAGGGATCATGCAAACCGACGTACAGTACATTCTTCGGCTCAATCGGACGTGGAACGAATTTGACGAAACTGGCGTCCCCGTGCCCTAATAGATTGCCTAGCACCATCGCATGGGCATGCTGAAACTGCTGTGGGGTCATGATATCCGGATGGGCGTCCACCCATAACACGGCAAGATCGCCAGCGTAACGCTCATTCAAATAAGCGAAAGGAGCAAGGTCCACCAGACAATCACCTCCCAATACCACCAAACGGTCCGGCTGATGCCGGTCAATCAGCCTGCGAGCCTGCTGTAACTGCTCCAATAAAGCGCCGCGCGCCACTACACCCTCTTCTACGGGCAGAGCCTCATCCGTCGGCAATGCCACCGGCACTTCTTCTACCGGACCGACATGCTCAGGCGCCAGCCATGCGAGCAACTTGGAACCGAAGTAGTAAGGCGGATTATTGCCGCCTTGCCATTGGGGAAAAATAAGACGAAGCGTTCTGTCATAGGAGGTTATCAATGGAAGCTCCAGACAAGGTTCAGATCTCTGTACAGGACAAAATTTTAGCAAACTGAATTTAAAGATAAATTTTCAGAACACCTGAAGCGGAGAGGGCTCCAACCGAGTGGTTTGAAGAGTAATTAAGAGTTTTTCGACAGTCTCTGAGCCGGCAGTGCCTGGATCGCCGGATCCCCGACCTCGATACCCTGACCCGCGAGGTCGCTGCCTGGGAACAGGCCCGTAACGCCGATCCCCGGCCGGTGAACTGGCGCTTTACTATCCCCGATGTCCGCATCAAGCTCAAGCGTCTCTACCCGTCAATTCAGGACGGGCGAAACACTAGCCTCGATGGGCCAACGCGCCTATGAATGACATTATCCCCTGTACCGCAGTCTTGAGGGAGGAGCCCTTGACCCAGACCCGCTCCTCCCCCCTGTCATCAACGTCGCACCTCGAGGATCAGGTTAAAAGGGGTTTCAGCCGCGCGTCGAATCTGTGTGAACCCCGCCTTGCGAAACACCTCCGCCAGGCGCGCTTCGCCCGCCTGAGCGCCCAGGACGCGATGCCCGCCATCCGAGATGGCATGGGCGCAGCAAATCGTGGTCGAGGCGGCATAATACAACCGCGCCACCGGCGAAATGTTGTCCTCGACGCGGTCGTTGGCGAAGGGCTCAATAAGCATTACCGTGCCATCGGGCGCCAGGGCGCTGGCCGCGTGCCGGGCGGCGGCGTCCGGATCGCCCATGTCGTGCAGGGCATCGAAGAAGCAGATGAGCCCGTAGTTCTGGCCGGGGTAGTCCACGGCCCGGGTCACCTCGAAAGTGACCCGCTCGCCCTGGCCATCCTTGTCGGCGAGGTGCCGCGCTTCCCCAATCGAAGCGGCGTGCGCGTCGAAGCCGTGAAAGCGGGAGCGCGGGAAAGCATCGGCCATCAACAGCGTCGAGTGGCCATGGCCGCAGCCAATATCGGCAACGTCGATTCCGGCCTCGAGTCGTTCCACCACGCCGTCGAGCGCCGGCAGCCACTCCGACACGAGGCTGGCGCGATAGGCGTTGCGGTAAAAGGCCGCCACGCCGCAAAGGAGGCGGCCGTTGTGATCGCCCCAAGCGATACCCTGGCCAGTGCGGAACGCCTTGATCGCTTTCGCCTCGTCGAACCACATCGAGGCCGGTACGTTCCACGCGTGAGGAATATAGACCGGGCTTTCTTCATCGGCCAGCACCATTGCCTGCTCGGGAGACAGTTCGTAGGTGTGGCTGACGGCGTGATAGTTGACGTAGCCGCCCGCAGCCTGCGAATTCAGCCACTCGCTCACGTAGCGCTCGGTGCAACCGGCTCGCGCCGCCAGTTCCTTCGCGCTGATCGGGCCGGCGCCCGCCATGGCCTTGTAGAGCCCGAGCTTGCTGCCCAGGCTTACCATCACGCCGCCGTAGCCGGCGGACAGGTCGCCGACGGCACGGGTGATAAAATCATTCAGTTTCGTTCGATCGATGACGGGGGTGTTCATGGTCTTTACCTCCTTCGTGCGGTTGATGAATTGCTAACAACGCACACAGGATCGCAAAGAAGTCCGTTTGCCCCTAGAGCCGGAATTACCTTGAATCGGTTCATTTGTGCCATTCTGTGGCCGCGGACCTCTGCAAGAGGATAAACCGCCATGACCGCACCATCGTCCCACGCCGGACCGGGTCTACGCCACGTCAGCCTGGTCGCATTGCCCGATGCCGTAGTCTCCACGCTGTCTGGCATCTTCGATGTCATGAATGCCTTTGCGCTCACGGATATGCTGGAGGCGAGCGTAGGCGCGCGGGGGCCATTCCATGTGGAGATCGTGGGCGAGGCGGTCGGCCCCCTCGAGCTGGCGAGCGGCGTCCCGATCAATGTGCAGCGCGCGGTCGCCGATATCGAAACCACGGATATCGTTATCGTGCCTTCGGTGCTGCTGCGCCCCCGTGGCTGGGAGAAGGGGCGTTATCCAAAACTGGTGGAGTGGGTCCGCTCGATGTACGAGCGCGGGGCAGTGCTCTGCTCGGCCTGCTCGGGCATCTTTCTGCTGGCGGAGACAGGGCTCTTCGATGGCAAAGACGCAACGGTACACTTCGGCTACGCGCGGGCGTTCGCGGTCGCCTATCCGGCCGTGCCGATTCATCCGGAACGCGTGTTGGTCATCGCGGGTCTGCACGAAGAACTGGTGTGCTCGGGCGCATCAACGACCTGGCATGACTTGGTGCTCTATTTAATTGCGCGCTATGCCGGCGCGATTGCCGCGCAGGAGGTCGCGCGCATGTTCGCGCTGCAGTGGCACCAGGACGGGCTTACGCCGTACATCGTTTTCGAGGGCAGGAGTGACCACGGCGACGCCGAGATCGAAAGCGCGCAGCGTTGGCTGGATAAGCATTTCTCGGTCGCCAACCCGGTGGAGGAAATGATCAAGCACTCGCGGCTCGCCGAGCGCACCTTTAAGCGGCGCTTTACGAGCGCTACCGGCCTCACGCCGATCGCCTACATCCAGCGCCTACGCGTCGAGGATGCGAAACGCAGGTTGGAGCAGACAGAAACCAGCATCGACGAAATCAGTTGGCAGGTCGGCTACGAGGACCCGGCATTCTTCCGGCGCATTTTCAAGCGCAGGACGGGGATGGCCCCCGGTGCCTATCGCAAACGCTTTCGCATTCCGGATTTCGCGCGCCTTTAGCCCGAGCTAAGTGGTTCGATGCCTCTGACAGGCCACTTTCATCATGACGCCCAACGGGGCGCTCCAGCCGACGCCGCTCCGCGGCTGAGTATCAAAAATTAAAAATTCCCTTGGGTGAACCTCCAGTTCGCCCGACCTCCACAGAAACCGTCGAAGAACCAAAATCATTTAACCCATTGATCGGTCGTTGTCGGAGTCGCAGCCACTTCTGGAGATGACATTGGCGATTCTCGGATCGGTCGTCGGTGGGGTCGCCCGATAGCGCGCGCGGGGTTGACCGGGATGCCAGCCCCCGTGGGCGGTTGCGGCCTCGTTCGGGACCCTCGCGCTGCGCTCCCGCGATTCGCTCCACTGTCCCGCAATGGCCGCCGCCAGAAACCCTTGCCCGGCCGGCCCGACCCGAATCTGGTGGCCGCCGATCCCGCCCGCCCGGGCCACGGCGTCCGCCGACCCACGGGCAGCGCCCAACCCGCGATGCGGGGCACGACCCGGTCTGCGGCGCGGGAGGCTCGCGAGCGCGCTCGTGGTGTTCCTCCAGCCGGCGGCGCCCACTGCGCCAGCGACGCGCCCGGGGCGCGCCAGCGGGGGACGCCCGCCGAGGCGCCACG
>JBDHRD010000167.1:0-7036 GCA_039807425.1 Candidatus Contendibacter sp.
CGCATTGACCCGAAGAATCTGGGGCAGGTGTACGTGCGTTCCGCCAAAGGCGCGATGATTCCGGTGTCGGCGCTGATGACCGTTCAGCCCATCATCGGTCCGGAACAACTGGAGCGTTATAGCGGTTTCCTGGCGGCCAAGGTGCTGGGCAATTCCCTGCCTGGCATCAGTACCGGCGATGCGATCCGGATCGTCGAGGAAGTCGCCCGAGAGGTGCTGCCGGCCGGCTATGAACTGGCCTGGACCGGCCAGGCTTTTCAGGAAAAGCGCACCGGCTCGACCTCCGCTATCGCCTTCGGGTTCGGCATCGTCATGGTGTTCCTGATCCTGGCGGCCCAGTTCGAGAAGTGGTCGTTGCCGCTGGCGGTGATTCTGGCAGTGCCATTCGCCCTGTTCGGGGCGCTGGCGGCGGTGTTAATCCGGGGAATGCCGAACGACATCTATTTCCAGATCGGCCTGGTGGTGCTGATCGGGCTGTCGTCCAAGAACGCCATCCTGATCGTGGAATTCGCCGCGCAGAAGCAGGCCGAGGGGATGAGTGTTCTGGACGCGGCGCTGGAAGGCGCCCGGCTGCGGCTGCGCCCCATTGTGATGACGTCGATGGCGTTTATTCTGGGTGTGTTCCCGCTGGTGATTTCCACTGGCGCCGGGGCCGCCGCCCGCCGCTCGATGGGCACGGGTGTGTTCGGAGGAATGCTGGCGGCGACCTTCATCGCCACGATCTTCATCCCGATGTTCTATAGCTGGCTGTCCGGGCACAAGGTCTCCCGGCGGAGCGAGGATGAGCCCGAAGCCATCGCCGAGAAGGCGGCGTCGTGAATGTGGCGCTTGGAACCCATGCGGAACTTTGCCGCGTAAATACGGGGCTTACAGATTGACTTTCCGCATGGGTTCCGAGCCTTGACTGAAACCCGCACTGATACTACCCATTCGCGGGGCGTGCTGAACCATTGTCGTGCATCCATCTCGCGCAGCGGTTGCCGCACCGCAGCGATAGATGTGCAATTTATTGATTTTAAATCGTATTTATTGTTGGCATACGAAGTGCTAGCCAAATCTCGAAGTGCTGCAATGCGTTACTTTTACCCATTACCTATCCGCTGATGAGGATTTGGCTATGAGCCTGCTTCGTTCTTCACCGACTCCGGACTACTTTGAAAACCCAGATTATTACAATAAATTATGTGCAGATCTGGTGCGGGGTATCATCCGCGCGCAGTTTGAGCGGAGCGATGTCCGCACCGAGGCCTTGCTGGTGCGGGCTTTGTCGGCCATCACCCACCTCATGGACTACAACCAGCAGGTTCTACCTGTTGATACGAATCCGCTCAAACCGGTTCAGGCATAGTGATAGCCGCTGCCACTGCGCCGCCGCCAAGGCGGCGGTTTTTATCCTCCTCCCACAGCCGCATCTGGCGACGCGCCGTTATTGGGCAATCGGAATGCCCAGCCCCAACTGCCGGATGCGCTGAATTTCGTCGCGCAGTTTGGCGGCTTCCTCGAATTCCAGATCGCGGGCGTGGCGGTACATGGCCTGTTCCAACTGCTTGATCTTCTTCGCTAGCACCACCGGCGTTTCGCGGGCGTAGGCGGCGGTTTCCTCGGCGACCCGCGCGTATTGCGCCGCCGGCAGCGGTGCGCCGGGATGCGTGTAGGCGCCCTCCAGAATATCGGCCACCGCTTTCTGGATACCGCGCGGGGTGATGCCGCGCGCCTGATTGTATGCCCGTTGTTTGGCGCGACGGCGTTCGGTCTCGTCCAGCGCCCGCCGCATCGAGCCGGTGATCTGGTCGGCGTACAGAATCGCCTTGCCGCGCAAATGACGGGCGGCGCGACCGATGGTCTGGATCAGGGAACGGTCGGAACGCAGGAAGCCTTCCTTGTCGGCGTCGAGAATCGCCACCAGCGACACCTCTGGCAAATCCAGCCCTTCCCGCAGCAGGTTGATGCCCACCAGCACGTCGAAGGTTCCCAGCCGCAGATCGCGGATGATCTCGACCCGCTCGACCGTCTCCACGTCCGAGTGGAGATAACGAACCTTTACCCCGTTCTCGGCCAGATACTCGGTCAGGTCCTCGGCCATGCGCTTGGTCAGGGTGGTGACCAATACCCGTTCCTGGCATTCCACTCGCTCGCGGATTTCGCCCAGCAGGTCGTCCACCTGATGCAGGGCCGGGCGCACCTCGGTTTCGGGGTCCACCAGCCCGGTGGGTCGCACCACCTGGTCGACCACCGCGCCGCTGGAATGCTCCAGTTCGAACGGACCGGGGGTAGCGGAAATGAAAATGGTCTGGCCGCTGAGCCGCTCGAATTCGTCGAACCGCAAGGGTCGATTGTCCAGCGCCGATGGCAGCCGGAAGCCGTACTCGACCAGGGTTTCCTTGCGCGAACGGTCACCCTTGTACATCGCACCCAGTTGCGGCACGGTGACGTGGCTTTCGTCGATGAAAATCAGCGCGTCCGGCGGCAGATAATCGAACAGGGTCGGCGGCGCCTCGCCCGCCTCGCGGCCCGACAGATAGCGGGAATAGTTCTCGATGCCGCTGCAATAGCCCAGTTCCAGGATCATTTCCAGATCGAAGCGGGTGCGCTGCTCCAGCCGCTGCGCTTCCAGCCGCTTGCCGGCGGCGTGGAGTTCATTCAGCCGGTCCCGCAATTCGTCCTTGATCCGGTCCACCGCCTGTAAAAGCTGCTCGCGTGGGGTGACGTAGTGGGTCTTGGGATAAACCGTGTAGCGCGGCAGCTTGCGGAAAGTCTTGCCGGTGAGCGGATCGAACAGGCTGAGCGACTCGATTTCGTCGTCGAACAGTTCTACCCGGAGCGCCTCCTGATCAGATTCGGCGGGATGGATGTCGATGATCTCGCCGCGCACCCGGAACGTGCCGCGCGCCAGTTCCAGATCGTTGCGGGTGTACTGCAAATCGGCCAGCCGGCGCAGCATGGCGCGCTGATCGAGTTTTTCGCCGCGCACCAGGTGCAGGATCATCTTCATGTACCAGTCGGGATCGCCCAGTCCGTAGATCGCCGATACGGTAGCGACGATGATGGTGTCGGGCCGCTCCAGAATCGCCTTGGTCGCCGACAGCCGCATCTGTTCGATGTGTTCATTGATCGAGGCGTCCTTCTCGATGTAGGTGTCCGACGAGGGCACGTAGGCTTCCGGCTGGTAGTAGTCGTAATAGGAGACGAAGTACTCCACCGCGCTGTCGGGAAAAAACTCCTTCATCTCGCCGTAAAGCTGAGCCGCCAGGGTCTTGTTGGGCGCCAGCACCAGCGCCGGGCGCTGCGCGGTGGCGATCACGTGGGCGACGGCGAAGGTCTTGCCGCTGCCGGTCACGCCCAGCAGGGTTTGATGCGCCAGACCGGCGCTGAGACCCTCGACCAGGCGGCGGATCGCCTCGGGTTGGTCGCCGGCGGGCTGGAAGGGAGCATGGAGCGTGAAGGGTTTGTGTGTTTGCATGGGAGTTTGGCCGGGCGAAAAATTCCAGTATGATCCGACTCCCGCGCAATCCCTGCGTTCAACCTTCATCCTTCAGTCAGCGTCCAGGAGTCGTTCCCGTGAGCACCCCTCTTTCCGAGCGCGTCCAGCGCATCAAGCCTTCTCCCACCCTGGCGGTGACCGCCAAGGCCAACGCCCTGAAAGCCGCGGGCAAGGACGTGATCGGCCTGGGCGCCGGCGAGCCGGATTTCGACACGCCCGATTTCATCAAGGAAGCGGCGATCAAGGCAATCAACGCCGGCTTCACCAAGTACACCCCGGTGGATGGCACGGCGAGCCTGAAGAAAGCGATCATCGCCAAGTTCCAGCGCGACAATGGCCTGAACTACGAACCGAAGCAGATTCTGGTGTCCTGCGGGGGCAAGCAGAGCTTCTACAACCTGGCTCAGGCCCTGCTGAACAGTGGCGACGAAGTCATCATTCCGGCGCCGTACTGGGTGTCGTATCCCGATATGGTGTTGCTAGCCGATGGTACGCCAGTGATCGTCGATGCGGGCATCGACCAGAATTTCAAAATCACCCCGGCCCAACTGGAAGCGGCCATCACTCCCCGCACCAAACTGGTGGTCATTAACAGCCCCTCCAACCCGACCGGCGTGGCCTACAGCGCCGCGGAACTGGCCGCGCTGGGCGAGGTGCTGCGCCGCCATCCCCAGGCGTACATCGCCACCGACGATATTTACGAACACATCCTGTGGACCGGGGAGAAGTTCAGCAACATCGTCAATGTCTGCCCGGATTTGTACGACCGGACCATCGTGTTGAATGGCGTGTCGAAGGTGTATTCGATGACCGGCTGGCGGATTGGCTACTGCGGCGGACCGAAGGATTTGATCGAGGCGATGACCAACATCCAGTCGCAGAGCACGTCCAATCCGACTTCGATTTCCCAGGTCGCGGCGGAAGCGGGGCTAAACGGCGATCAGTCCTGTGTCGGGGTGATGAACAAGGCGTTCAAGGAGCGACATGATTATGTTTACGCTACGTTGAAAGCCATGAACGGCGTCGAGGTGGCGCCAGCGGACGGAACATTCTACATCTTCCCCAGTTTCCAGAAAGTCATCGAACAACTGGGTCTTGCCAACGACATCGCCTTTGCGGAACTGCTGCTCAACGAGGTGGGCGTGGCCGTGGTCCCGGGTTCGGCGTTTGGCGCGGAAGGCTGCGCGCGGATTTCGTTCGCTACCAGCATGGCGAATCTCGCCAATGCGCTGGAACGGATTCAGCGGGTGACCGCGCGCTAACCAGGATTGACAGGGGGGGTGGACATCAATAGAATCCTCCCTTCTTATTCCCCAGTAGCTCAGTCGGTAGAGCAGGTGACTGTTAATCACCGGGTCCGTGGTTCGAGTCCGCGCTGGGGAGCCAAATCAAACCAGGGGCCAGGCGAAAGCCTGGCCCCTTTTGTTTTGGGTTCCGTGTCATTCCTGGGTAATTGGAGCTAAACATAACAACCAGCGGTGGCGCGAAAACCGGCGACAGCATTTAGGCATTGCGTAATTGCATGAAATTTAAGCAAAATAATCCAGAATCCTTATGAAAGGGCGGCCCCGAAAGGATCGCCCCGCCGTTGATCCCGCGCTCGTGCCTCAGGACAGCTTTTCCTTGATGCGAGCCGCCTTGCCTTCCAGATTGCGCAGGTAGTACAGCTTGGCGCGGCGCACGTCGCCCCGGCGCTTGACCGTAATATCGGCGATGGCCGGGCTGTAGGACTGGAACACCCGCTCCACCCCCTCGCCGTGGGAGATCTTGCGCACGGTGAACGCCGAGTTCAGGCCGCGATTGCGCTTGGCGATGACGATGCCCTCGAACGCCTGCAAGCGCTCGCGGTTGCCTTCTTTCACTTTGACCCGCACCACCACGGTGTCGCCCGGGCCGAAGGCCGGGATTTCGCGGGTCATCTGCTCCCGCTCGAATGCTTCAACCAGTTTGCTCATGACACTACGCTCCACGTTGCTCGGCGAGGTCTCCGGCGGCGCCGGCGCTCTCCGTTCTCTCTTGATATTCTCGAATAAATTCTTCCAGCAGCGCCCGATCCTGCTTCTCCAGCGCCCGCCGCGCCAGCAGATCGGGCCGCCGCAGCCAGGTCCGACCCAGCGCCTCGCGCCGCCGCCAGCGAGCGATGACAGCGTGATCGCCGCTCAGCAGCACCGCCGGGACTCGTCGCCCGTCGATTTCCTCGGGCCGGGTGTAATGCGGGCAGTCCAGCCAGCCATCCATGAACGAATCCTGCGCCGCCGATTCGTCGTCGTTCAATGCCCCAGGCAACAGCCGGGTCACGGCGTCGATCACCACCAGCGCCGCCAGTTCGCCGCCGCTGAGCACGTAATCGCCGATGGACCATTCCTCGTCCACCTCGGCCTCGATCAGCCGTTCGTCGATGCCTTCGTAGCGGCCGGCCAGCAGGATCAGTCGCGGCTCCACTGCCAGTGCCCGCACGCCGTCCTGGGTCAGCGGTCGACCCTGCGGGCTGAGATAAATCGTTTTTCCAGACAGTTCCGCCGCCGCTCGCGCCCGTCGCAGCGTATCGCGCAGCGGCTGCACCTTCATCACCATGCCCGGTCCGCCGCCGTAGGGCCGGTCGTCCACGGTGCGATGGCGGTCGTGGGTCGCGTCGCGCGGATCCCAGGTCGCCACCGTCAACAAACTCCGTTCCACCGCCCGGCCCGTGACCCCGAAGCGGAGCAGGGTCTCGACCATCTCGGGGAACAGGGTCACCACGTCCACGCGCATGAGGCGCCCTCATCCCCGGCCTCGCTCCCGCGGGGCGAGAGGGGTCAAAAATCCGGATCCCAGTCCACCCGCAGCAGGCGCCGTTCGAGATCGACCTCGACCACCACCTGACCCCGCACGAACGGCAGCAACCGTTCCCGCTCACCCTTCACTACCAGGACATCGTTGGCCCCCGTGGCGAGCAGATGAGACACCACGCCCAGCTCCACCCCTTCCAGGGTCACTACCCGCAAACTTTCCAGGTCAGCCCAATAATATTCACCGGGCTTGGGCGGTGGCAATTGCGCGCGGCGCACCGCGATGTCGCTCTGAATCAGGGCGGCGGCCTGGTCGCGGTCATCGCAACCGGTGAACTTCAGCACCACCCCCGCGCCGTGGGCGCGCCCCGCCTCGATTCTGAATTCCCGCCATTCGTCCTGACGCTTCAGGAACACCGGCTGATAACGGGTAATGCCTTCACGCGGTTCAGTGTGGGAAAACACCCGCACCCAGCCCTCGAGGCCAAACAGGCCGGATACCCGGCCCAGCACCACCCAGTCGCTCATCGGGAGTGGCTAATCCGGTCTTACTGCACCGGTTGCTGACGGGCGTATTCCTTGATCAGGCTGCTGACCCGGTCGGAGGGCTGCGCGCCCACGCCCAACCAATACCGCACCCGCTCCTGATTCAGGCTCAGGCGCACGTCCTGGCCGCTGGCAATCGGATTGAAAAAGCCCAGTCGTTCGATGTAACGGCCGTCGCGCCGGTTGCGGCTGTCGGTCACGACCACGGTGTAGAAGGGGCGCTTCTTGGCGCCGCCGCGAG
>JBDHRD010000168.1:0-7011 GCA_039807425.1 Candidatus Contendibacter sp.
TATAGCCATGTGGACAGTGAATGGCTGAAACGGTTGCAAATTATGCTGGCCCCCTTGCGGCGTCAACGAATGCTGGACGTATGGGAGGATACGCGGATTCAAGCCGGGCAGATTTGGAAGGAGGAAATTGAAAAAGCGCTGGAAAGAGCCAAGGTTGCCGTACTGCTGGTCAGTCCGGATTTCTTGGCTTCGGACTTTATCGCCAAGCATGAGTTGCCACCGTTGCTGGAAGCAGCCAGGAAAAAAGGCTTGACCATTCTCTGGGTGCCATTGCGGCATAGTCTATATAAGGTCACTGAGATTGCCCGCTATCAGGCGGCTTATGATCCCGTGAAACCCTTGTCCACATTAACGGCGGCCGAGCAGGATGCCGCGTTGGTGCGGATCGCTGAAGCACTCATGGCGATTGAAGTTTCTCCCTCACCCGCCCCGCCTCCCAGAACGCAGGAACCGGTCCGATCGGATGGGGTTGTCCTGCCTCCCGTCAAGTACATTCACGGCTGGTTGGCGGAGCGCGCGCAAGCGTTGCAACAGCAGACCGCGCGGGCGCTGGGGCTGTCGGTGGAGTTTTGCGATGATCTCGAAAGCGGTGGCCAGGGACCGGCGATGGTCGTCATTCCGGCCGGGCGGTTTTTGATGGGTTCTCCCGAGGGGGAATTGGAACGACGAGATGATGAACGCCAGCATGAAGTGCAGGTTGCTGTCTTCGCTATCGGTAAATACGCGGTGACGGTAGGACAGTTCAAGCGTTTCGTGGAGGCCAGGGGATACCGGACGGAGGCGGAGACAGGGGGCGGTTGTTATTACTGGACGGGGAGTGAGTGGAAACAGGATCCCGACAAGAATTGGCGAAATCCCGGGTTCCCGCAAACCGACAATCACCCGGTAGTCGGCGTCAGTTGGAACGATGCCATGCTGTATGTGGACTGGTTGAGCGAGCAGAGCGGCCAGCGGTACCGATTACCGACAGAGGCGGAATGGGAATATGCCTGTCGGGCGGGAACGGCAACGCCGTTTTATTTTGGCGAAACGATCGATACGGACCAAGCTAATTATGGGGGGGACCGTGTTTACGGCAAGGGACGCAAGGGTCTTTATCGCCAGAAAACCGTCGAGGTGGGCCAGTTTCCAGTCAATGCCTGGAGACTGCACGACATGCACGGTAATGTCTGGGAATGGACCGCTTCGGAATATGATGAGAAATATGGAGGTGCTGAATTGCGTATTGTCGGCGACCGCAATTCCGGCGGCCTCCGGGTGCTGCGGGGCGGCTCGTGGCTCGTCGTACCGAAGAGGTTGCGGTCGGCCGCTCGCGACAGGTCCTCCCCGCGCAATAGGACCAACTACAGGGGGTTCCGTCTGGCCATGAATTTAACTCTTTGATATTTATTGTTTTTACCTTTTCTGGGGGTCCAAGGGGCTCCGCCCCCTGGTCGTTTTTTTGGGGGGTAGGGCATGGATGAGAAACCCGATCAGGGGACGCCGCGCGCCGTGCAAGCCTGTCACGAACTGCTGGCCTGGCTGATTCCGTTGCTCGATCAATTTCCGCGATCACGCTGATTCACGCTGGGGGAACGGCTGGAAACCGGCTGGCTCGCCGTGCTGGAGGCGCTGGTGGAAGCCGCCTACAGCCGCGACAAACGTGCCGTGCTGGCCCGCGCCAATCTCTGGCTAGCGGTGAACCGGCACCTGTGGCGGCTGGCCCTGGAACTGAAGATCATCAACCTGAAACGCTACGAACCCGGGGCGAAGCTGATCGAAGACCTGGGCCGGCAGTCGGCGGCTGGCTGCGGTCGCGGGACGACGCTCCATGAAGCGGCTGGATGGCCTGTGGCCGCAAGTGGTGGCGTTCGAAAATCTCTGGCTGGCCTGGCGCAAGGCTCGCCGGGGCAAGTCCCGCACCGCCGCGTCGAGTTTTTCCTGCGCCCGACCGACGATGCCAAGATTGGCGCTGACCGCCGCGAAATTGCGGGCGATGCCGAGATTGATGCCGCTGCCGCCGCCGGTGATGAAGACGGTCTTGCCTTGGAACAGGTCTTTGGCGAAACAGGCGGTGATCTTCATGGCGCTTCCTTTGAGGTCTGGAAAGTAACTTTTTAAAGTATAAGAAAAATCAGGTGGACGAACCTGGCATGGTTTAGCTGACTTGACCGGTTCGCCGCCCTTGTCGAGAATCGCCGTCTGTTGTCATCCCAGGGAATTTGTCATGGCCGACCACGATCTGTTGATTATCGGTGCGGGCATCAGTGGCCTGAGCATGGCCCATTACGCCGCCGGTGCGGGCTGGAACGCGCTGGTGCTGGAAAACCAACGCCAGCCGGGCGGTTGTCTGTGTTCACACCGCTTCGGCGGGGCGCTGAACGGATTTTGGCTGGAACTGGGCGCGCACAGCGCCTTTAACTCCTACGGCAGCCTCCTGGCGATTCTGGAACGGGTCGGCGCGCTGAATCGCCTGCAACGCCGGGCAAAAGTGAACTTCCGGCTGTTCGCGGATGGGGCGGTCAAGAGCATTCCTTCCCAGCTATCGTTTTGGGAATTACTGGTGGCCCCGTTTCGGCTGGCGGGGTCGAAAAAGGCCGGGCGCAGCGTCGCCGAGTACTACGGGCGCAGCGTCGGATCGCGCAATTATGCGGCGGTGTTCGAGCCGGCCTTCAACGCGGTGATCTGCCAGCCCGCCGGCGAATTTCCCGCCGAGAACCTGTTTCGATCCCGGCCCCGGCGCAAGGATGTACCGCGCGGTTTCACGCTCTCCGGCGGCTTGCAGACCATCGCGGACATGCTGGCCCAGCAACCGGATATTCACGTCGAATTTGGCCAGACGGTGCGGGACATCGGACGAGTGAGGGGGGATTTTGTGGTCCGCACCGATCAAGGCGAGTACGCCGCCCGCGCCTTGTGCCTGGCGACGCCGGTCGCGGTCGCGACGGGATTGCTACGGGCGGAATTCCCGGAACTGGCCGCCGCCCTGGCGGGGGTTCAAATCGCCACGGTGGAATCTGTCGGCGTGGCGTTGCGCGCCAACCAGGTGTCGTTGCCGCCCGTGGCCGGATTGATCGGCCGGAACGAAGCGTTTTATTCGGTGGTGTCGCGCGATACCGTGCCGGACCCGGCGCAACGGGGATTTACCTTTCACTTCCGGCCCGGCGTATTGGACGAGGAGGGGAAGCTGAATCGCATCGCCCAAGTGTTGAACGTACCCCGTAGTGCGTTCGACGCTGACAACGTGGCGGCCAGGATCAACCGGTTGCCCGCGTTGCGGGTCGGGCATGATAATTTGATGAACGCCGTGGATCGGGCGTTGGCCGGAAGCCGCTTGGCGCTGACCGGCAATTATTTTACCGGGGTGGCTATCGAGGATTGCGTGACGCGCTCGCGCGCCGAGTTCGAGCGATTGCGGCGGGAGGGAGGGTGAGCATTCGCAGCGGATGTCGACCGCTGGACAACCAGCGGTCGAGATGACGTTTGCGGATTGTGAGACGGGTTAGAAGGAGGGGTACAGGGTGGTGGTTTCGCCAGCCGGAGCAATCATGTTGTCCCCGGTGGACCAGTCCACATCGTTGATCAGGAATTTGAACGATACCGCAGCCGTACCTGCTTCGTTCGTCGTCCACACCCACACGTCGTTGCCAGCATTTTCCATCTGAATTCCGGAATCCCAACTCAGGCCCGCGCCTTCACCACGAATGAACATGTTGTTCCCGTGGCCAACATCGTATTTGGCAACAATGACGGTGACGGCCGATTCGGGTTGAGCGGCGGGTTTCACGGCCTTGGCGGCAGCCGGTTTTTCAGCCTTGGCGGGGGTGGCAGCCGGTTTTTCAGCCTTGGCGGGGGCGGCAGCCGGTTTTTCAGCCTTGGTGGGGGCTGGGGCAGCGGGTTTCTCGGCGGCCTTGGCAGGAGCGGGCGCCGGGGCAGCCGGCGTCGGCGCCGGGGCAGCGGGTTTCTCGGCGACCTTGGCAGGAGCGGGCGCTGGAGTGGCGGGTTTCTCGACGACCTTGGCGGGGGCTGGGGCAGCGGGTTTCTCGGCGGCCTTGGCAGGAGCGGGCGCCGGGGCAGCCGGAGCGGCCTTGGCAGGAGCGGGCTTGGCGGCTTCCGCGACGGGCGACTTCACTGCTGGCGCTGTGGCGCTCGCGGTTGTCTTGGTGGCAGGTTTCACAGTCTCCTTGGTGACCGTGGTTTCGGTCGGCTCTTTCTTTTTTGGCATCAGTTCAGTCCTCTGAATCGGTTGATGAATTTTGGGGCGCGGCAAACGCCTTGCCGTTACTGCTAGTTATTATGGAGTCTAGCTTAAGCTTGGAACAGTCTCCAAGCCGTGAACAACATAAAAGCCCGATCTGAATTTAAAATCCCAACAACCGCGCGCCCTGATAGAAAATAAAGCTTAGCAGCCAAGCCAGTCCCAGCGACCAGGCGATGCTGAAGCCGGTGAAAGCGAGGCTGCTGGATTCGCCGCGCAGCGTCGCCACCGTGGACAGGCAAGGCGTGTACAGCAGCGTGAACAGCATGAAGCTGAACGCCTGCACCCAGTCCATTTGCTGGGCCATCAACCGCGCCAGCGCATCGCCTTCCAACCCGTAAACCACCGCCATCGCCCCCAGCACGATCTCCTTGGCGACGAAGCCGAACAGCAATACTACCGCCATCTGCTGATCGATGCCGATGGGTCGCAGCAGCAGTTCCAGCCAGCCGCCGAAGATTCCCGCCAGGGTGTCGGGACCGCTGGCGGTCGCGCCCGGCGGCAGATGGGTCAACAGCCAGACCATCACCACGCCGGCGATGATGTAGCGGCTGGCGCGGCTGAGGAAGTGGTGGATCTCGTGCCAGGCGCGCAGCGCCACCTGCTTGAAGGTTGGCAAGCGGTAGGGCGGCAACTCGATCAGCAGCGGCTCGTTGCTGCCCAGTCGGCGTTTGAACAGCAAGGCGGTGGCGAAGGCAGTCAGGAAGCTGAGGGCGTACAGCGCGAGCAGGACCAGCGGCGCGTGGGTTGGCGAGAACAGCGCGGTGGTCAGGAATACGAAGACCTGCAAGCGGGCCGAGCACAGCGAGAACGGGATGATCAGCATGGTCAACCACCGTAAGCCGCGCGACCGCATCACCCGGGTGCCCATCAAGGCCGGCACGTTGCAGCCGAACCCCATCAGCAACATCACGAAGCCGCGTCCGTCCAGACCCAGCTTCGCCATCAGCGCGTCCATCAGGAAAGCGATGCGCGACAGATAGCCGCTGTCCTCAACCAGCGCCATGCCGAGGAAGAACAGCACGATGACCGGCACGAACGAGGCCACCGTGCCCAGCCCGTCGTAGAGCCCCTCCACCAGCAGGCCATACAGCCAGCCAGGCAGAATCGCCTGAAAATGAACCAGCACCCGGTCACGGAAGTCTTCCAGCAGCCAGGCCATGCCGTCCTGCAATGGCCCGCCGAGGGTGTAGACTGCCTGGAACAACAGGAACAGAGCGACGAAAAACAGCGGGATGCCGAAAACGGGATGCAGGGCGATCCGGTCGATCCGCTCGCTCAGGCCATATTCCAACACGCGCGGCATCGTCACCGACCGCGCCAGCAGTTTCTCCGCCTCCGCGATCAAGGCTTCATCGGCGGTGAAACCGGCCTGTAGAGCCTGGCTATCGGCGGTCGGATTTTGGCCGAGTACCCGGCGCAGGGTGTCGCGGGTCTCCGGGAAACCCTGACCGTACTTGGCGCTGACGCAGCACACCGGACAGCCCAGCCCCGCCGCCAGCACTCCGAGGTCGAAGCGGATGCCCAGTTGTTCCGCCTCGTCGGCCATGTTCAGCACCGCCACCGCCGGTAATCCCAACCGGCACAGTTGCAGGGCCAGCGGCAATTGTTGGTCGATCTGGGTGGCGTTGAGGATGAGGCAGAGCAGATCGACTGGATTATTTTGCAGGAAGCGCCGGACGACCTGCTCGTCCTCGGCGAAACCGTGCAGATCGTAGAGGCCCGGCAGGTCCACCACCTCGACCATCTCCGCGCCGAGCAGAATTTTCGCGCTCAGCAAATCGACAGTAATGCCGGGCCAGTTGCCGATACGGGCGGAAGCCCCGGTCAGGCGATTGAAAAAGGTGGATTTGCCAGTGTTGGGCATCCCCAACAGGGCAATGCGCTTCAACTCTCGGCCCAGACGTGAATCAGCGCGGCGTCATTACGGCGCAGCATCACATTGACGCTGCCGACCCGGACTTGCAACGGCCCGCCAAACAGGGCCTGACGGATCGGGCGTACCTCCTTGCCGATGCGAAAACCCAGAGCTTGCAGGCGTTGGCGAAAGTGGTCCTCGGCATCCACGTCTTCGATAATTCCCTGCTGGCCCATCGCCAGTTCGGAAAGGCGCACCATGGTCATGTGATCAAGCCTTAAATGAGAATGGTTCGCATTTTTTCACAGACGGGCTTAAACCGCAATAGGGCTATGAGAATCTGTCAGCCGGTGGAGTCCTCGCTAACCTCGACCTTGGCGTAAATCTCCGCCAGCGCCAGCTCGCAGTCGATGGATTGCAGCCGCAGCGTCCCGTCCAGACCGTTGCATTCGGTGAGCACCCAATGCTGGTCGGGTTGCCGCCGGAAGGATTCGACGTGGGGCCGATGCTGGGTGATCAGCACGTATTCGACCAGCGAGTCCAGATGGCGGTAATGCTCGAACTTGCGGCCCCGGTCGTAGGCTTCGGTAGAATCCGACAACACTTCGATGATGAGCGTGGGGTTCAGCAGGGTGTCGAGATGCGCATCATCGAATTGCTCCTTGCCGCAAACCACGACCAAGTCCGGGTAAGTGTACAAACCTGTCGAGCTGACCTTGACCCGCATGTCGTTGACGTAGGCTTTACAGGGACGGTTTTTGAGGTGTTGCCGGATTTCGGAGCCGACGTTGAGAACGATGGTGTTATGCGCCCTGCTGGCGCCGGCCATGGCGAAGATTTCGCCATCAAAATATTCACTCTTGTATTCGGCGCGGCGCTCGATGGCGAGATAGTCTTGAGGAGTCAGGTAGGGTTT
>JBDHRD010000169.1:0-6947 GCA_039807425.1 Candidatus Contendibacter sp.
TACTGCGCCGAGCAGGAGCTGACCAGCATGTTGCTGTGCATCGGCCCCAGCAATCAGGAGGTCAAGACCCTGCCGGAGATGGTGTTCGACTGGATCGTGTCCACCCACGGCGCGACCCCCGAACAACGGTCGCAACAACCGACCGCGCTGTTTCTGGTGCTGACCAAGTTCGACATGGAGTTCGAGGAGAAGGCCGGTGAGCGGTCCCCGGAAAGCCGCTGGATCACCCGCCTGGAAAGCTCACTGCTCAACTTCTTCGGTAAGCAGCACGACTGGCCGCGCCAGTGGGATGCCCAGGGACCGTTTCGCAACAGCTATTGGCTGCGCAATCCCCACTTCAAGGCCAAGAACATCTTCGACTACGACGAGAACGGCCAGGAATTGAACGTCCGGCCCGGTGAGCGCAAGCGGATTGAAATGTTCAAGCAGGCGTTTCTGAAGGATGTCGCCGCCAGCGCCCATTTCCAGAATCCCGAACGGGCCTGGGAGGCGGGCTTTGCGCTCAACGATGGCGGTGTCAGCTATCTGGCCGAGAGTCTGCGCCCGCTGTGCAATCCCGAACTCAAGCGCCAGCAACTGGCCGGACAGGTGACCCGGCTGAGCCAGCAGATGGTCGAGCGCATGGCGCATTACTACGTTAGCGACAACCCCGAACAGGAGATGGAAAAGCGACGGGTAGCGGCGCGGCAGGTGGCCGGTTGCCTGATCGACTGCGCCGGCGAACAGCGTTTCGGCGAACTGTTGCGCGCGTTGCAAGCCGACAGCGACGAACTGGAAGACATCTACTACCGCATCGAGACGCGGCTGCCCGACGAAAAGCAGGCCATCGGCGCCCCGACCATCGGCGCGGTGGTGGACACCGGCAAGATGAAGGCGCTGCTGGGCCTGGGAACACCGGCGGCGGGCGCGGCTCCCGAGGCGCCCCGCCGGGACGACGCCGCGATGTTCGCTCGCGAGGCGGTGGCGGAATGGATGCGCGATTTGCACGATCTGAGCGGCAACAAGTCGCTGTGCGACTATTACCGGGTGCCGGAAGCGAACATGGCCGAGTTCGTCAAGGAACTGATTGCCGGCGCGCAGCGGTTGAAACTGGAGGAGCGGATCGAGGCGCTGGTGCGGAAGGTGACTGGCTTTCGCATGAAGTTCGAGCAGATCGTGGCGTTGCCGGCGCGATTGACCGCCAACCTGCTCAACGGCTACGTGGACTATCTGGGCTACGACGCCCTGGCGCTGGAACAACGGCCATCGTTGGCGCTGGAAACGGGTCCGCGCCCGGTGTTCCCGCCCCGGACGGTGCCGCGCGGCGGCCCACAACTCGGTGAACAGCCATCCAGCTATGATCAGGACTACTACACCGACTGGATTCGCGGCTTCCTGGACCTGGTGGAGCGCAACGCCCGGACCCGCGATGGCGGGGAGGTCGATCTCGCTGCCAACCGCCGGCTGGGCGAGCTGCTGGCGCGATTGCGGCCGGCAACCTGAGCAGGATTTCAAGCCAAGCCTCCGCGCTTGGCTTACAATCTGACCCACAAAAAATCCTGGAGGATGCTGGATGGTCGCCCTGTCAGTTCGCGTTTCGGAAGATCCTGCCCGCCCGCTGGGACACGCCATTGTCACTCTCAATGGTCTGCCGCGAGGTCTGGAAACCTTCGAATTCGCCCTGAGCCGCCACGGGTTTGCCAGCAATTATCTCGGTGTGGACGGCTGGCAGGGCGCGGAATGCTGGTTGCAACCTAAAGAGGTTTGGTACAGCGGCGACGTGCTGAAGTTCGTCGTCGATCCCGATCAGGCGTTCCAACTGGAAAACATGCCATATACCCTGGCGGTCCGCGGCCAGGGGCTGGCGGATCCGGTTAGCGTCACCTTCGTCTGGCCGCTGGAACTGGCACTGGAAGGGGGTAGCGCCAGCGGCGAACGGCGGGTGATCGGCGGTACGCGGGTGGACTCGGCTCCGAAACCGCGCCCGGAGCCAACGGCGAGCGCCGTGCCGGTGGTCGAGCCGCCGCCGTTGCCGGAGGTAGGCAAGGCGGATTTGGCCATTCCAGACGTGGCCATTCCCGAAATCGCCACTGCGGAAGCGACGGATGAGGATAACGCGCCAACCCAGGCGGTAGGGCGTCGAGTGCAGGGGTTGCCGATGCAAGCCGAGGAACCGACGCGCAAGGTATCAGAACCAGTGAGTTCCACCGCCGATGGCCAGCAACCGACCACGCCGCTCGCGTCGGCTCCGGCCGAGGAACCACCGACCGTTGCAGCACCACTCCGCCCATTGACGCCTGTCGTGGAGCCCACGCCTGTTTCTTCCGAGTCGGCCAGCGCGGCGCGACGTGGAGGAACCTTTGGCGTCCTGATCGGATTGATCCTGTTGGTGGCGCTGGTGGCGCTGGTGGCGCTGGGAGGATGGTGGTGGTTCGGTCAGCGCGCCGGCAATCCCCCCACCGAATCCGCGCCCACGGTGGGCGCTCCCGCCAGTATTCATCACACCTCCGAACCGATCCCGGCCCCGGAACCGAAACCCGCCCCGGAACCTGTTCCAGCGCCGCCCCCTGTCCCTGCCCCGGAACCGAAACCCGCGCCGGAACCCGTTCCAGCGCCCGAAGCCACCCCCCCCGAGCGGACCTCCACTCCGCCAGCCGCTCCGATGCCGATGCCAACCCTCGCGCCGGTCGCACCCGCGCACCCGCCCACGCCCGCTTCCACACCACCGGCCGTCGCGCCAGTTCCCGAGGTTCCACCGAAGTTGCCGTCGGTTCCGCCTGCCCGACCAGATTCCGGGCGCAGTCTGGAGGACGAATTGAAATCCCAGTTCGATCCGACCCTGCAGGAACTGGAGAAAAGGTTGCGTCAACCCAAGCCATCACCTTGAATGCCCGTCCATCGGGCGTGAACCTGTCCAATGACATCGTGATTCAGTGCGAGGAAAATCTTCATGTACCGTCTGCTAATGAGCGGTCTGTTGCTGTTGCTGTGCTGTGGCGTGATGCCGGTGCGCGCCGATGATGCCAACGCCAAACAGATTGGCATGGTTACCGGTTCCAAGACTGGCACCTACATTCAGTTCGGTAATGACATCGCCGGGGTGGCCAAGACCGTTGGCCTGGATATCCTGGTCAAGGATTCCCAAGGCTCGATCGACAATATCAAGCGGATCAACAGCAAGGAAAACGCGACCTTCGGCATCGTGCAGTCGGACGTGCTGGGGTTTCTCAGCCGCTCCGAAAATCCGGAAATGCGCCAGGTCGCCAGCCGGCTGCGGCTGATTTTCCCGTTCTACAACGAGGAGGTGCATCTGTTTGCCAACAAGGCCATCGCGTCGTTCGCCGATTTGCAGGACAAACGGGTGGTGGTGGGTGAACAGGGAAGCGGTACCTGGTTGACCGCAATGAATCTGTTGCAACTCACCGGGGTGAAGCCAGCCGAACTGATCCATTTGCCGCCGCTGCAAGGGGTGACCGCCGTACTCAAGGGCGAGGCCGACGCGACGTTTTACGTGGCGGGCAAGCCGGTCAGCCTGTTCACCAAGGTGGGCAACCTGATCACTAAGCCGGAATTCGCGCCCATGCTGGCGAATGTCCATTTCGTGCCATTGGACGATCCGCGGATGCTGCGCGAATACCAGCCTGCCCGGATCGGCCAGGCTGATTACGAATGGCTGAGCGGTGACGTGCCGACCATCGCGGTCAAGGCGGTGCTGATGAGCTTTGATTTTTCCGGCAAGCAAAGCCATTATTTCGTCCAGCGCTGCCAGCAGTTGGCGAAATTGGGTCAGGTTCTTCGCGCCAACCTTGGGACGCTCCGGCAGACCGGCCATCCCAAGTGGAAAGAGGTCAATCTCGATGAGAAGGTGGGGGCCTGGCCGCTGGACAGTTGCTCGCGCAGCGAGATCAAGGGTGGCGGTTCAAGCGTGGACCTGACCCGCGAACTGGAGAAGATGTTGCTAAACCAGTATGAAGGGTTCCAGTATGCGATCCCGGCGGCCTGAATTTCCTGTATGGGAGAAAAGTGATGCGATTTGAGAAAATGGTTCTGCTGGCGGCGTTCATTGCTGGAACGGGCGTGGCTCTGGCCCAGGATCGGCCGCCGGACGCGCGCCTGGCGTTTTCCAGTACTTCATTCGGGTTATTGTTTGGCTACCAGCAGGGGCAGGGCGCGCTCGAATTTCAGGGACGCAAGCATCCGTTCACGGTTTCCGGGATCAAGGCGGCGACGCTGGGTATCACCAAGGTTGACGCGCTCGGCCAGGTCTACCGCCTGCGGGAACTGGCTGATTTCCCTGGGCGCTATATCGCGATCGAGGGTAGTTTGACCGTGGTTCAGGGTGGTGGCAACGCCGTGTTGCGCAACGAGAAGGGCGTCATGCTGTACCTGCAGAACGTGCAGTATGGCCTTGATCTGACCTTGGGCGGCGGTGGCGTGGATATCGCTCTGACCGAGCCGGCGGACATATCGACCCCGGCAGCCACGCCCAGCGCGCCGGCACGTTGAATCGGGTCAAATCATTCAGTTCGAAAACGGTGCGAGACGTGGTGGCATGATGGAACAGATCCTTCTGAGCAGCGGATCCTTCGACCGGATCCGCGAGACTGGCGGATTCGGCCAGCCATTGCATGCTCTGTACCCGCAAATCCGGGCGGTGCTGGCCAGCGAACTAGGGCCTGAGATGGCGAGTTTGTTGGCTGAGCCGGTGGTGGATCGCGCCAACAACCGCATCGACTGGTATACCGAGGGCGATCCCGATCATCCGCCGGTGGCATTAAGTGACCTGCCCGAGGAGCAGCGCCAGCCGATTCTTGCCCAGGTCCATGAGCTGTTGAAACGCGGGTGGGAAGTGGCGGAGCGCTATGCCGGTTCGGCGGAGGCCCGCCGGGCACAATTGGGCGCAATGCTGCGGGCGGCGCTGGGGACGCCGGCCGAAACCGAGATATTTCTGGTCGAGGAGCGACCGGTGGTGATCCGCTGGGGATTCGTCCCGGATCGGCCTTGGGAGACGCTGGCGGAGCCGGCGCAAAGCCCGGCGGTTCCACTGTCCGCGCCAGGATCGCTCGAACCACCGCATGATGTGGCGATACCAGAGATCGCTGTGCCGGAACTAGCGATTGCCGCCACCCCAGTATCCGTCATGATGAATGAATCGCCGCCGGAGAGCGGGTGGCAGTTGGAATCGCCGCCTCCCGGTTCGACACCGGAGCCGGCATCACCTCCGTCCACGCCGGAACCCGCGCCAGAATTTCCGTCGAGACTTGCGTCCAAGCCATCATCGGAATCCACATCGGAACTGCCGCCGGAGATTGTGGCCCCATCGTCGCCGGAACCCGAATCTGGACCCGGCCCCCGCTGGCGTTATGTGGTGGTCGGTTCCCGGTATTTTTGGAGCGTTTTCGCGGTTGCCGTGTTGCTGGCCGTGATTGCGGCCGCTTGGCGGGGACTGGGGCAGTCGTCATGGTCTCCCGCGGCCGGCGAAAAGTTGGAACCAGCGCCGGATGCTGACCTGGAGCACGCCTTGACTCAGGCGCAACGCACCGAGGCCGAATTGCGGACCCAACTCGAAGGCTTGTTGGTGCAACTTGCCGGACGGCGTGGTCAGTGTCCGTCGCCAACCGCTGGAGAGGACGCCGCGCCACTCACTCTAAAACCTCCTGGCGGTAGCCGCGCGGTTCCAACTCGATCCACAGTTGCCGTCGCGGCTGGGGAGAGTCCGCATGGGCCAGATATAAAAACCCCACTCAGCGAACATGCGGCGGTTCCACCCGCGGAGGCTCCCACCGCCGACCGCGCGGTGGTTTCTCCCGTTACCACGCCGCCGGCAAAACCCACGTCCCATGCGCCAACGGGGATGGCATCACCCGCGCGGACTCTGGAGGATGTTCTGACCGAACGCGCGTCGGCGACCGCTGCGCCACCGCGACCCCCACTGGCCCAAGCCGAATCGCCCGTCGAGGCCGACTCACCGGCCCGAACCGAGTCGCCGGCCAAGATCGAACCACCGGTCAAGGCCGAGCCGACACCCGAGGAACGCCGTGAATTCGCTAGCCGCTTGTCCGCCGCCGGTGCGACGACGGGTGAGATTACCGCGACACTGCTATGGAACAGTCCAGGCGATCTCGATCTCGTGGTACGCTGCCCCTCCGGCGAACAACTGGATTACCGTAATCCAGCCGTGTGTGGCGGCGCCCTGGATGTGGACGCTAATTCCACCCGCGCCAACCTGAGCGACCGCCCGGTGGAGAACGCCTTTTGGCCAGCGGGCCGGGCCGCGCCGGGCAATTACCAAATCGCCGTGCGTTATACGCCGCGCAAGGACGAGCAAAATCCCCGGGAAACACCCTTTCAGGTGCGCCTGATCCGGGGCGGCCAGGAATCCGTGTTCAAGGGCGCGATCCGGCCTAATGCGGTGACGCCGGTCACGACCTTCACCGTCGAACGCTGAGGAACCCGTCATGAATCGGCAGGAACAGAAGCAATTCACGGTTTACACTACCGAGGCGGCAATTCCCCGCCATCAGCGGGCCTGGGTCTGGGGCTTGGCGGCCTTGGCGATTCTGTGGTGTGGGCTGGTCGCCGGCTGGCTGGTGAGCGGCGCGGGATCCAGCTTCCAGGGCGGCGCGCGCTCCGGCGTCCGGATAGTGGACGGGGCAGCCCTGCTCGCTCGGCGGGAAGCGGCGAACAACGAATTACGCGAGCGCATCGCTCGTTTGGAACAGGTATTGCGTGGCGACGTTTGCGCGCCGGCGGCGCTGGAGGCGCTGCGGCCGGTCAGCCATTGATGTTTTTTCCTGGAGCGAATACTTCCGGATATTTTTCCTTCCATAGTTCGTGAGAAGTGCATCATGTCCAACTTTTCCATTGGCCTGAACTGGCGCCGTGCGACGCCGGATTTTGACGTGAAAACCTTCAGCCGCGACCATGTCTGGCGGCTGGCCGGCGGGCAGACCGTACAAGGTTCATCC
>JBDHRD010000006.1:0-36469 GCA_039807425.1 Candidatus Contendibacter sp.
ATGAGGCTGTACGCCTTTCTCGGCCAACAACTGGCCGACCGGCAGCGGGAACCGCACGCCTACAGCGATTGGGTGCGAACCTACGGCAGCGCGGATTTCGAGCGCTTGGCTGTCCAGTTGGAAGGACTGCTGGACCGTTACGCCCCGGACAACGCGGCGGTCGCGGATACCTACCGCTACGCCATGCGGTGCGAACACGAGTTCTTTCAGGCGGCCTGGCTCGCCGCCTGAACCGCGCCGCCAGGGAAACCAGGGAGGAACGGAGCGGCCTCACCTAAGCCAGCCAGATCAGCGTCGCCATCCGTCCGGTGCGATTTTCGCGGCGGTAGGAAAAGAACCGCTCCGGTTGGTTGAAGGTGCAGCAACCGCCACCGTAAATTTCCTGCACGCCCAGATTCCGCAACTGTCGCCGCGCCAGTTGGTAAATATCCGTCAGCCAGCGCCCGGCGGGCGAAGGCCGGAAACAGCCGGCGCTACCCGCATCCAGCGCCAAAAACGCCGCGCGTACCTCCTTCCCCACTTCGAAGGCGTCGGGACCGATGGCCGGCCCCAGCCAGGCCAGCAGTTCCCTTGGCGGTGTCTCCATCCGCGCCACGGTGGCCGCGATGATTCCGCCGGCCAAGCCGCGCCAACCGCCATGCGCGGCGGCGACCACTGTCCCGGTGCGATCGCACAGCAGCACCGGCAAACAATCGGCAGTCATCACCACGCAGGGTTGACCCGGTACGCGGGTCCAGGCGGCATCGGCGACGACCGGCGCGCGCACCGTCTCGGCGGCGACCACGGTGATGCCGTGAACCTGTTCCAGCCAGGCTGGCTCGACGGGATAACCGAGCATCGCCGCCAGCCGCTGCCGGTTTTCGGCGACATGGGTGGGATCGTCGCCGACGTGTTCGGCCAGATTGAGGCTGCCGAAAGGTGGCGCGCTGATTCCACCAAGGCGCGTGGCACTCGCCGCCCGCACTCGTTTGGGCGCGGGCCAGTCGGGAAGGATCAGAGATTCGAGGTGTCGCTCACTCATCAGGCTTTTCCATGTCTTCGCCCAGTACAGCCAGTAATTCCGCCAGATCGGGGGAAATTTCCGCCCGCCATTCCAGCCGTTCGCCGGAGACAGGATGGCTTAGAGCCAGCCGCTCGGCGTGTAATGCCTGCCGTCGAAAATTCTGAATCACCTCGATGCAGCGCGGCGACGCCCTTGGCGGCAACCTTGGCCGGCCGCCGTATACCGGATCGCCCAGCAGCGGCAGGCGGATATGCGCCATGTGGACCCGGATCTGATGGGTGCGGCCGGTTTCCAGCTTGACCCGCAACAGCGCATGGGCGCGAAACCGGCGCAGCACCCGATAATGGGTTACCGCGGGCTTGCCGCCAGGCGTGACCGCCATCCGCTGCCGATCCACCGGATGCCGGCCAACGGGCGCGTCCACCATGCCACCCGCCACCGGCACGCCGTTGACCACCGCCAGATATTCCCGTTCGATGCGCCGCGCCTGCAACTGTTCAACCAGCGCAGTATGGGCGCGCAGGCTCCGCGCGACCACTAGCAGGCCGGTGGTGTCCTTGTCCAGTCGATGCACCAGGCCGGCGCGTGGCAAGGTTGCCAACTCCGGGCAATGATGTAGCAGCGCGTTGACCAGGGTGCCGTCGCGGTTGCCGGCAGCGGGATGCGCCACCAGGCCAACGGGTTTGTCGATCACCAGCAGATCGGCGTCCTGGTAGCGAATATTCAGTGGAATATCCTGGGCCAGCGCGACCGTTTGTGTTTCCAGCGCCAACTCACCGCTGACGGTTTCGCCGCCGCCGACGGGATCGCGGGGCCGCCAAGTTTGGCCGTTCACCCGCAGTTGACCGGCCTTGAGCCACTGTTGCAAACGGCTGCGGGAATAGGCCGGCAACAGCTCCGCCAGCGCCTGATCCAGCCGCATCCCGGCGCAACTTGCGGGGATTTGACAGTCAATCCGTTCGGTCGGCGGCATGATGGTTTTTCGCGGTGCGAGGGTTATACTGAAACTGTTTGAGTCATTTTACTTTCGACAACCGCCGTTTCATCCCATCATCCATGCGCTGCATATCGAAATCGTTTTTCGCCGGCCTGCTCGTGGTCATCCTGCTGACCGGTTGCTCCCTGCTCCCGGAACAAATCGACGAAACCAAAGGCTGGTCGGCCCAACGCCTGTACAGCGAGGCCAAGGAAGCCATGAACGATGGCAACTACAAGACCGCCCTCGAATATCTCGACAAGATCCAGGCCCGCTATCCGTTCGGCCGCTACGCCCAGCAGGCCCAGCTGGATACCATCTACGTCCAGTATAAGGACGGCGAGCCGGACGCCGCCCTCGCCGCCGCCGACCGCTTCATCAAGGCCAATCCGCGCCATCCCTACGTGGATTATGCCTACTACATGAAGGGGCTGGTGAATTTCGAGCGCACCAACACCCTCATCGACCGGCTGGCGCCCAACGACCGTTCGCGCACCGACACCGCGACCGCCCGGCAATCCTACAACGACTTTTCCGAGCTGGTGCGGAAATTCCCGGACAGCAAATACGCCGAGGATGCCCGCCAGCGGATGCTGTTCCTGCACAACAACCTGGCGGCTTACGAGGTCAATGTTGCCGATTTCTATCTGCAGCGCGGCGCTTACGTCGCGGCGGCCAATCGCGCCAAATACGTCCTGGAAACCTACGCCCGCACCCCGGCGGTCGAGGACGCGCTCGGCATCATGACCCAGGCCTATGTCAAGATGGGGATGCCGCAACTGGCTGCTGACAGCCTGCGGGTGTTGGAGCGCAACTACCCGCAATCGCCGGAATTGCCCAAGCTGAACGCGCTGGTCAGGGGTGCTGGCTAAGCGGTCCATCAACCCCTCATTTCCACCCCCTCCCTCAAGGGGAGAGGGAAGTTTTCACGGTTCGATCACCGGAGGGACGCGCCATGTGGGATTTCTTCGAAACCGTCCGCCATCGTCATTCCATCCGCAAATACCAGCCCGACATGCCGGTTGAGACTGAAAAGCTGCACGCCATTCTGGAAATGGCCTGCGCCGCGCCGTCGGCGGGCGATTTGCAGTCCTATCGGATCATCGTGGTTCGCGACCTGGCCGAACGCCAGGCACTGGTCCACATCGCTCGCGAGCAGGCGTTCATCGCTGAAGCGCCGGTGTGTCTGGTGTTCTGCGCCGACCCTGCCCGTTCGGCGACCACCTTCGGCGAGCGCGGCGCTACTTTATACGCCTTGCAGGACGCTACCATCGCCGCCGCCTACGCACAACTGGCCATCGTCGCCGCTGGCATGGGTTCTACCTGGGTCGGCTACTTCGACGAAAACCAGGTGCGCGCGGCGCTGGGCCTAGAGCCGGAACTGGTCCCCATCGCTCTGATGAGCTTGGGCTACCCGGCGGAATTGCCCGAACCCAGTTCGCGCCGTCGGTTGGGCGAGGTGGTGGCGTGGCGGTGAGGGTGGGGGACGCTCGTCGCATCCACCGGAATGTTCAAACTTCCTGATCCAGCCGACTCCGCTCCAACCTCCTCATAAAAACTGCCCGAACCATTGAAAAAATGCCGTTCAGAATTAAGTGGGTGAAACAAGGAAACCCGGACATGGCGGATTATTTCAGTTTGGACGGCAATCGCTTCAATCCCGGTAATCCGCGCGGGTTTTATCACCATGCGGATTTTGACGCCGCATGCGCTGCTATCCTGCGGGGCATTCGGACCCGGCAGGGGGTCATGCTGTTGACTGGCAAAGCCGGGCTTGGCAAGACCTGGATTTTACAGAACTGCGTGGCGGAAGCCGACGATATCCGCTTCATTCTGCTCGGTGACGCCTATCTCGATTTTTCCGATATTCTCGATTACCTGTGCGCCGATCTGGGGCTATGCGACACCGGGCCGGACGCCGTCCCGCGGAACCGGCTGTTGCTGGACGCACTGGCCACTTACGCCAGCCGTGGTCAGCCGGTTGCCCTGCTCGTTGATGATGCCCATCATTTGCCTATCAGCACCTTGTTGGGTCTATGGGGGTTTTTGGAAACATCGGCGGTTGTGGCGGACCAGCGCTTGCAAGTAGTGTTAGCTGGATTACCGGAGATCGAGACCAAATTACGCCAGCCCACACTGCGCCCGCTGCACGAATCCATCCGGGTCCGCTACCGCCTCACCCCCCTGAACGGGTTGGAAACAGGGCTGTTCGTTGATCACTTGCGCAAGGCCGCCGGCCACGTCAGCGATGACCTGCTATCGCCGGCGGTGATCGAGCGCATCGCCTCCCATGGCCGAGGCGCACCATGCGCCATCGCCAAGTTGTGTGATGCGATTTTGTCGTTCACTCGCGTGCATTCCGAACACACGATCACGCCGGCGATGGTGGATGAGGTCGCCCGGATTGGGTTTTTCGATGATTGGGCTGAATCGCCCAAGCCAGCCGACGTGGAATCCCCCATCGCGCCCACCGCCATCGCGCCGCCCTCTACTGCTGAGGCTTCTCGCCGCCGCTGGTCGCCGGGAGCCTGGGTCAATGGGTTGGCGTTGGCGGTCATAATAGTGACAACCGTTATCTGGCTCTGGCCGTCCGAACCGGTGGTGGAATACCAGCCGCCACTCCCCCATAACCTGAGCCAGCAGGAGCAGGTGGCCGACTTACCGGCTGCAGATCCTCCCCCATCTGCCGGGGTACTGGTTCCGGTGCCCGTTTCCACAGAGTCCGGGGCGCCTGCTCCTGAGAATCAGCCGCTCCTACCCGCCGGAACCGCCGCCGCGCCCCTGATATCCGAGTCGGTTTTTGCTACCAACCCCGAGACCAGTTCCAAGGCCAGACCCAAAGCCGCCGGGTCACAGGTGAACCAGACGCACTCCCGTCCGAGCGCCTCACCATCTCGCTCCTGGGCCACCGGGCGGCAAGCCAGTCGAATCCAGTCTCAGCCCCGCACGGCTCAGTCCCGAAAAGGGGCCAACTTCCGCAAAGGAACCAGGGCCAGGCGCGGATGGGCGCGCACCGTTCCTTATCCCTGGGAGAGGTCTACCACGACTGGTTTTAATCAGAAATGAAATTCGCGAGATATTTTTTCGCTGTGTAACCCCACCAGTATCCAAGTTGGGATTATGGCGGTCGTGGGGTTTTGAGTGGACGTTCCTGGTTTAGCGCCAGCAGGCGGCGCAACACCCCGGCGTCACCCAGGTCCGCTGCCCAGCGCTAGGTAATGGTGGCTGCTTCATCCAGGATTCGGTACGCATGGACCAGCCAGGCGAGGCGGTAGGGTGATGTCCCGCCAGGCCGCGATGAAGGCCTGGGGGACAGGGTTGGAGCGGGTATTCGTTATTGATCGTACCGCATCTTGACGTAGGAACCTGGTGCGTCCTCGATGGGTTTCAGCTTGCCGTCGCCGGGCGTGCGGGCCGGCACTTGTGGGCCGGCGTGAGGCGTCAGCCAGGCCAGCCAGTCCGGCCACCAGGAACCGTCCTGCTTGACCGCGTCCTTGAACCAGTCGTCGGGATTTGGCGGGATTTTGGGATTGAGCCAGAAGCCGTACTTGTCCGACGAGGCCGGATTGATTACCCCGGCGATGTGGCCGGACCCGCTGAGCACGAATTTCACTGGTCCACCGACCAGTTGGGTGCCGGCATAGGTGGATTTCCACGGGGCGATGTGATCCTCGTAGGCCGACAGGAAGCAGACCGGCGTCTTGATCTTGCGAAAGTCGATGGGCACGCCCGCCAGGGTGATGCCGCCCGGCTCGCGCAGCAGGTTCTTCTGGTACATGTTGCGCACGTAGAAGCTGTGCATGTCCCGGGGCATCCGGGTGGAATCGGAATTCCAGTACAGCAGATCGAAGGGATAGGGGTCCTTCCCCAGCAGGTAATTGTTGACCACGAAGAACCAGATCAGGTCGTTGGCGCGCAACATGCTGAAGACGCCGGCCATCTGGCTGCCGTCGAGATAGCCCCGCTCGTCCATCTGCTTCTCCAGCAGGGTGATCAACTCCTCGTCAATGAACACTTCCAGTTCGCCCGGCTCGCTGAAGTCGGTCATGCAGGCGAAGCAGATGACGCTTTGCACCCGCTGGTCCTTTTTGGCAGCCAGATAGGCCAGCGTGGTCAAAAGGATGGTGCCGCCCAGGCAGTAGCCGGCGGCGTTGATTTCCCGCTCGCCGGTAGCCTGCTCGATGGCGTCCATCGCCTCGACGATGGACAGCATGTAATCTTCGAACTTCTTGTGCGCCAGTTGCTCGTCCGGGTTGATCCAGGAGGTCATGAACACGGTGAAGCCCTGGTCCACCATCCACTTGACCATCGAGTTCTTGGGCCGCATGTCCATGATGTAGAACTTGTTGATCCACGGCGACACGAACAGGAATGGCTTCTGATAGACGGTCGGTGTGCTGGGGTTGTACTGGACAAGCTGCATCAACTCGTTCTGGAAGACGACCTTGCCCGGCGTGACCGCGATGTTCTCGCCCGGCGTGAACGCCTTGAGGTCAGTCATCTTGATCTGCAACTGGCCGCGCCCGCGTTCCAGGTCTTCCAGCATGTTTTGCAGACCCTTGACCAGGTTGTCGCCACCGGAATCGAGCGTGGCTTTGAGCACGGTGGGATTGGTGTGGACGAAGTTGGTCGGCGCCATCGCATCCACGAACTGGCGGGTGTAGAACTGCACCTTGCGAGCAGTCTTGTCGTCCAGGCCCTCGACTTGGCGGACCAAGCCCTGCATGCTGTCGGCGGCGAGCAGATAGGACTGCTTGATGAAATCGAATACGGTGTTTTCCGCCCATTGTTCGTCGGTGAAGCGCTTGTCGCCGGGCGGCGGCTTGATGACCGGCTGGACTTCGTGGCCGAGCATCCGCTGGGAGGCGGACTGCCAGAGATCGAGGGTGCTCTTCCAGAAACTGACTTGGGCCTCGACCAGTTTTTCTGGATCTTTCAGTAGCTTATCGAAAAATTCCTGAAACGATTTACCGATGATGGCTGGATCCAGGAGTGGAATCTGGTCGTTGCGCTCTTGGCGTTTGAGAAATTCCTGCAAGACCCGCTGGCTTTGTTCGATGATCTTGGAAAAATTCTGGGCCAGCTTGTTGAGATCGGCGGTGGTCTTGGTGTCGGGAGCGGGTGCTTTGGTGGTTTCGGCCATGGGGATGCCTCCTTGGAGGATGATGACACCCCATAACTATAGTTGAAGGTTCAGGGTGGCGCAGATTCGTAGTCGGGTTCGGCGAAGGCCACCCACTCGTAAACCTCGGCCAGATGCAGCACGCAGCCGATATTGGTGATTTCGACCTGAGCTTCCAATCCGTCGGCGGACGAATAGAGCCAGCGCCCGTCCGGTTGCCGCTGGTAGTGCTCAATGCGTGGCTGATCCTGGGCGACCAGCAGGTAGTCGTTCAGCGATTGCAGCGTGCGGTGATGAGCAAGCTTTTCGCCCCGGTCGTAAGCCGCCGTGCTGTCTGACAGCACTTCGATGATGACCGTGGGATTGAGCAGGGTATCGACGTGCTGGTCCTCGAACCGGGGTTCGCCGCAGACAACGACGACATCCGGGTAGGTGTACAGTCCGGTGGGACTGACCTTGACTCGCATGTCGCCGGAGAAAGGCTCGCAGGGTTTGCGTTTGAGTTAGGCGTGCAGAGCCGAGGTCAGGTTGACGGTGATGCGGTTGTGGCTGGCGCCGCTCATCGGATAGATGCGCCCGTTGAGATACTCGCTTTTGGTTTCAGCCGGACGTTCCAGCGCCAGATAGCCGGCGGCGGTGATAAACTGCTCGGCCGGTTGGGACATGGTGAATCCTCCGTCCAGATGCATTAAATCCGGGCGAACACCCGCCGGGCGGCGGCGAGAGTCGCTTCGATGTCTTCCCCGGTATGCGCCGAGGACATGAACCCCGCCTCGAACGCGGATGGCGCCAGATAGACGCCCTCGGCCAGCATCCCGTGGAAGAACGCCTTGAACCGTTCGACATCGCAAGCCACGGCCTGGGCGTAACTGGTTACGGTTTCGCTGGTGAAGAAAATACCCAACATCCCGCCGACGTGGTTTGCAGTCAGCGGTATCCCCGCCGTGCGGGCAGCAATGGCCAGCCCCTCGCACAACCGCCGGGTCCTGGCGGCGAGGTCGGCATGGAAACCGGGCGCGGAAATCAGCTCCAGCGTGGCCAGCCCGGCGGCCATCGCCACCGGATTGCCCGACAGCGTGCCTGCCTGATAGATCGGTCCCAGTGGCGCCAGTCTTTCCATGATTGCCCGCTGGCCGCCGAATGCGCCAACCGGCATCCCGCCGCCGATGATCTTGCCCAGCGTGGTCAGGTCCGGGGTGATGTTGTATAACGCCTGCGCCCCGCCCAGCGCCACCCGGAAGCCGGTCATCACCTCGTCAAAAATTAGCACGCTGCCGTATTGGTCGCAGAGTTGGCGCAAGCCTTCCAGAAAACCGGGCGCGGGCAGGATGCAGTTCATATTGCCGGCCACCGGCTCGACGATGACCCCGGCGATTTCCTCGCCAAGCTCCGCGAAAACTTGCCGAACCGGGTCGAGGTCGTTATAGGCCAGGGTCACGGTGTGCGCCGCCAGCGCCGGTGGCACGCCGGGCGAGGTGGGCACGCCCAGGGTCAGCGCCCCGGAACCAGCCTTGACCAGCAGCGAGTCGGAATGGCCGTGGTAGCAGCCTTCGAACTTGATGATCTTGTCGCGGCCGGTGAAGCCGCGCGCCAGTCGGATGGCGCTCATCGTCGCCTCGGTGCCAGAATTGCACATCCGCACCAGTTCCATGGACGGGACCAATTCTCGAATCCGGTGGGCCATGGCGGTTTCGCTGGCGGTGGGTGCGCCGAAACTGAGACCGTTAGCCGCCACTTCCTGGACGGCGTGCACCACCGCCGGATGAGCGTGGCCGACGATCATCGGCCCCCAGGAACCGACGTAGTCGATGTAGCGGCGATCATCCTCATCGTAGAGCCAGGCGCCCGCGCCGCGCTTAAAAAAGATCGGCGTTCCGCCGACGCCGCGAAAGGCGCGCACCGGCGAATTGACGCCGCCGGGAATATGATTTTGGGCTTCGGCGAACAGTTGTTCGGAACGGGTCATGGCGGAATTCCTCAGGCGAACAGGTTAGCGTAACGACGGGCGGCGGCCTGGATGTCGGGCTGGTCGAACACCCCGCTGACCACCGCCAGCGCGTCGGCACCCACATCCAGCAGCAACGGGGCGTTATCCGGGGTGATGCCGCCGATGGCGATGATCGGGATGTGTAGCGCCGCCCGGGCTTTGCGCAGCAAAGCGATGGACGCGCGAATCTCGGTCGGTTTAGTCGGCGACGGGAAAAAGGCGCCGAACGCGACGTAGTCAGCCCCAGCCCGCGCAGCGTCCAGCGCCAAGTCCAGCCGGTCGTAACAGGACACGCCGATGATGGCATTTTTGCCCAGGTGGGCGCGAGCGATGGCGAGAGCGGGATCATCCCTGCCGACGTGGACTCCCGCCGCACCGGCCCGAATAGCCAGATCCACATCGTCGTTGATGATCAGCGGAACCGCATGACGCTGGCATAATTCATTGAGCGCCCCGGCCTGGGCCCGCCGCCGCGCGGTGTCATGGCTCTTGTCGCGGTACTGGATCAGCCGGGCGCCGCCCAGAATGGCTTGTTCGACCGCGCCGATCAGCCGGTCGTCGGGAATGAGCAGGGCGTCGGTGATCGCGTACAGGCCGTGACAGGGAGTTGAGTTCATGATTGACCTCGGGGAGTAGCAGCCCAAAACAACCGGTTGGGGATTTTTTGTCCGCCGCCGACCGGATAGCCGGCCTGCAAGGACCGCCAAGTGTAATGCTGGGCGCGATAGACAGCGGAAAGAATCGATTCTTCCGAATAAGGTCCGTGGATTTGGGCGAGCAGGGCGGCGATGGCGGACGCCAGGGTGCAGCCGGAGCCATGGTAACCATCCGGCAGGCGTGGCCAGCGCCAGGTCTCCAGCAGCCGGTTGTTGCCGTAAAGGGTGTTGACCACCTCGTCCGGCGGTTCGGCCTCGTGCCCGCCGGTGATCAGCACGTACCGGCAGCCACGGGCTAGCAGGGCCATGGCGCAAGCTTCGAGGGTGTCGGCCTCGGGCGCCAGCCGGCGGGCCTCGACGCTGTTGGGCGCCAGGATGGTGGTCAGCGGTAGCAGCAGGTTCTGAATCGTCTCGATCAGCGTCGCGCTGGCCAGTCCGGTGCCACCGCCCGCGGCCAGTACCGGATCGAGCACCACCGGGATGGTGGGCCAGGCGACGAGCAGCCTGTGCAAGGCCGCGGCATTGTCGGCGCTGCCGATCACGCCGACCTTGAATGCTGCCACCGGCATATCCTCCAACACGGCCTCTGCTTGAGCGAGTACCTGGTCTGGGTCCACCGGCAGCAGCGCTTGAACGTCGTGGGTATCCTGTACGGTCAAAGCAGCGATGACCGGGGCGGGATGACAGCCCAGGCTGACCAGGGTTTCGATGTCGGCGGCGATGCCAGCGCCGCCGGTGGCATCGTTGCCGGCCAGGGTCATGACCACGGGGGGCGAGAGAGGGGCGCAAGGAATCAAGCTGGACTCCAGGATGGAATGAAAACTCAAATTTTAACAAACGCCGCGTCTTTTTCAGGATACGCCGGCATGGGACAATGACTGCCGTGAAATTGATGCAGACGAAAGGCGCGAGCGTGATGAAGAAATATATGTGTCTGATTTGTGGATTTATTTATGATGAGGAAAAGGGCTGGCCGGATGATGGCATTCCACCAGGCACCCGCTGGGATGAGGTGCCGCCCACCTGGACCTGTCCCGAGTGCGGTGCCACCAAGGACGACTTTGAAATGATCGAGATTTAGAGGACGTGACATGACTACTCATTCTGATCGTATCCAACTCAGTTCGGGCGATATTACCCGGTTGTCGGTGGACGCCATAGTCAACGCCGCGAACCGTTCGCTGCTCGGCGGTGGCGGCGTGGACGGGGCGATTCATCGCGCCGCTGGACCGGAATTGCTGGCCGAGTGCCGGACTCTGGGCGGTTGCGAGACCGGTCAGGCCAAGATCACCCAGGGTTATCGCCTGCCGGCCCGCTACGTTATCCACACCGTCGGACCGATCTGGCAAGGCGGTGACGGGGGAGAGCCGGAACTGCTGGCCGCCTGCTATCGCAACAGCCTGCGACTGGCGGTGGAACATGGCGTCCGCACTGTCGCCTTTCCCGCGATCAGCTGCGGCGTATACGGCTATCCGTTGGACGAAGCGGCGCGCATCGCGGTGCGCGAGGTCAAGGCTTTTCTGGCCCGGGACGGCCGGATCGAGACGGTCTATCTGATCTGTTTCGGCGGGGATGCGCGCGCGGCTTACGAACGGGCGCTGGGAGAAGCATGAAGGGTGGCGGACTGGCACAACGCACCAATCCGCCCGACCGCTTTACAGGTGGACGAGCGCGGGATGCTCGGCGACGCCGCTACTGTCGTGGCGCGGGAGGGTGGGTCGTTTGGCCAAAGGGAGGGCATATTCGTACTGGTATTGCAGGGTCCGGACCTGCCTGCTCTGTTCCTCCTGAAGCTGGCGCAGGGCTTCGGCGGCCATCGCCGCGAACAGGGCTTCGGCGTGAGAGCGCCAGTATTCGTGGTCCGCAACCACGGCGGCGCGAGATGTGCTGCTCGGCGCAGTGGAGGAAACCGGGTAGTACAGCAGAGCGGCCAGCAAAATACCGGCGGTCGCAAGCAGGGAAGCCGGCAACAGATAGAGACTAAAATGGTGGATGGCGCGGATTATATCTTGCATGAGTCACCTCCGGGGATGCCGGTGGAAAACAAAATTTGTATAACTATCGGCCAGGATTATATCGATACTTCGGTAGAGTCCAGCCAAATGCTGGAGATTTTTGTGTAAATCTTATAACCGAGTTTATCACTAGGATTTTGGGATGCAAGCCGGGCCAAAGCCCGGCTTGCCGAAAAACGATCAATTCTCCTGCTGTTTCTTGTACGCGGTGTGCAGCTTCTGCTGGACCTCGTTCGGCACCGGGTCGTAGTGGCTCAGTTCGATGCTGTACGCACCGAGACCAGCGGTCATGGATTTTAGTTGCGACTCGTAGCCTTCCAGTTCCGCCATGGGCACCTGAGCCCGGATGATGCTGATGCCGCGTGGTCCGGCGTCGGTACCCGCGATGCGCCCGCGCCGGCTGGACAGATCGCCGGTGATGGTGCCGACGCAGTCGCCCGGCGCCCGCACTTCCAGATTGACGATCGGTTCCAGCACGATCGGCTTGGCCTTGCTGACTGCGTCCAGAAAGGCTTCGCGGCCGGCGGTGACGAAGGCGATTTCCTTGGAATCCACCGGGTGGTACTTGCCGTCGTAGGCGATAGCACGCACGTCCTGCATCGGGTAGCCGGCCACCGCGCCTTCCTGCAAGGCTTCGCGGACGCCTTTTTCCACCGCTGGCAGGAACGAAGTCGGAATGGTGCCGCCCACCACCTCGCTGACGAACTCGAAACCGGCATCGCGCGGCAGCGGTTCGATGCGCATGTACACCTCGCCGAACTGGCCGGCGCCGCCGGTCTGCTTCTTGTGGCGGTGGTGACCATCGGCGTTCTGGCTGACGGTTTCCTTGTAGGCGATCTTGGGCGGCTTGGTTTCAACCTGTAGGTTATAGCGCTGCTGCATCTTTTCCAGGGTGATGCGCAAGTGCAGGTCGCTCAGACCGCGCAGCACCGTTTCCTTGGTGTGCGTGTTATGTTCCAGCGCCAGGCAGGGATCTTCCTCCAGCAGCTTGTTGACCGTGTCGGACAGCTTCTGCTCGTCGCCACGGGTCGCGGCACGGATGGCCAGCCCGAACAGGGGGGTAGGGAAGCGTGACGGCCGCAGGCGAATATCGTCCTCGCCGTGAGAATCGTGCAGCATCACGTCGCGGTGAATGTCGTCCACCTTGGCCACCGCGCAAATGTCGCCGGGAATGCCGGTCGCTACCTCGGGATGCTCCTTGCCGTGGATGTGGAACAGGTGGCCGACCTTGAACGGTTTGCGGCCGTCACCGATGAAGAGCTGGCTGTCCTTGGTGACCGTACCCTGATGGATGCGGAAGATGCCGAGCTTGCCGATGAAGGGGTCGATCAGGACCTTGAAGACGTGCGCCACCGCGTGCTGCTTCGGATCGGGGATGGCCGGAAGTTCCTCGGCGGCTTCGCCTTCGCCCCGCAGGAACGGTTCGGGATTGCCTTCGAGCGGGTTGGGCAGCAGTTTGACGAATACGTCCAACAACTCCTTCACTCCTGCACCGGTGCGGGCCGAAACGAAGCAGATCGGGATCAGGTGGCCTTCGCGCAACGCTTTGCCGAATGGCGCACGCAATTGCTCGGGCTGGACATCCTCACCCTCCAGGTACAACGCCATCAGATCCTCGTCCATCTCGACCACTTGATCCATCAGGGCGGAGTGGGCGCTGGCCACGCTGGAAAAGTCGCTGTCGCCTGCGGTGTTGAAGAAACAATCCATGACCGAGGCGCCGCCGTTGGCGGGCAGGTTGATCGGCAAGCATTCCTTGCCGAAACTTTCCCGGATTTGGTCCACCAGAGCGGGCAGGTCGAGATTCTCGGCGTCGATCTTGTTAACGATGATCATCCGGCATTGCCGCCGCTCGGCGGCGCGCTCGAACATCCGCTGCGTCATCGCTTCGATGCCGGTCTGGGCGTTGATGACCACTGCCACGGTTTCGATCGCCGGCAACACGGCGATGGCCTGGCCGATGAAATCGGGAAAGCCGGGGGTATCGAGCAGGTTGAGATGAGCACCGTTATAATCCAGATGGACCAGAGCAGTGTCCAACGAATGCTGGTGCGCCTTTTCCTGCGGGTCGAAATCGCAGACCGTGTTGCCTTTTTCCACGACGCCGGGCGTGGGCAACTTGCCGGCACGATGCAGAATGGACTCCACCAGGGTGGTTTTTCCAGCCGCGCCATGCCCGACCAGGGCGATATTGCGGATGGATTCGGTGGTGTAGCTCATCAGAGCCTCCTAATCGGTAGGAATTCAGTACGCTATGGTTTTTCGATCAGACGACGATTCCGATCCAAGGCCGGCAAGTTTACAGGAAGGGTCAAGGTTTCTCAGCCGGCAGCGTCATTTTTTTGCAAACATCACTGGAGTTCCGTCGTGTTGTTGGACGCCGGCCGCTGTCCAAAGCCAGGATCAAGACAGGGCTGGAATCTGGTACCGAAATTGCAAAAACCAAATTAAAGTGGTTGACGCGACCGCAATAGAGAAAAGGTGGTTTAATGACGTTACGAACCTGCATCGGATTCGGTCTGCTTGGCCTCTGCTGCGCCAGCGGGCAAGCGGCGGATGGCGCGCCCGACTGGCTCAGGCTGATTCGGGAGACGCCGGCCGTTCAGGCGGAATGGGCGACGCGCTACGAGCATGGCGAGGGTGTGACCCGCAGCTATGACCGGGCGCTGCGATTGTACTGCGCCGCAGCCCGCCGCGGCCATGTCCAGGCCCAGTATCAGCTCGGCTGGATGTATGCCAACGGTCGAGGCGTAGCACGCGATGACATCCAGGCCGCAGCGTGGTTTCGGCGAGCGGCTGCCAAGGGCGACCTCCCGGCCCGGCGGATGTTGACTCTGCTGAACGATCCAGCCAAGGGCAAACCCGCGACCTGCGTAGAGCCGGTGGATCCGGCGGTCAAACTGTCGGCTCAGCAACTGGCCGCCCGACCCCGCGCCACCTCACCGCAGCGGGCCAAGGTCGAGGCGCTCGTGCATGCCATCGCGCCCACGTATGGACTCCAACCAGCCCTGGTGCTGGCGGTGATCGAAGCGGAATCCGGTTTCAACGAGCAAGCCCGTTCCCCGAAGGACGCTCAAGGGCTGATGCAGTTGATTCCCGCAACCGCTGAACGCTTCGGGGTCCAGAATCCTTACGATCCGGTACAGAACCTGCGGGGTGGCATGGCGTATCTGCGTTGGTTACTGGCTTATTTTGGAGGGGATCTTCGGCTGACGCTGGCCGGCTACAACGCGGGGGAGGGCGCGGTGGTCCGGCATGGCGGCGTGCCACCCTACGCGGAAACACGGGCTTACGTGGACCGGATCACCCGCGTTTACGGGCAATGGGCGCCATCGCCAACACCGCCGAACTCGATCACCGCGCCGCCCCATCCGCCGTTTGCGGCTGCGCTTCCGGCGGCGTTGCCTCGGCAACCCTAAAGAAAGCGAAGGACAGGTTACGCCGGCCGGTTGACTGGATAGACGTCAAAGCGGGTGTTGGGTGCGACGATCTCGAATCCCGGCAGCGGTCCGGCCAGTACCGGCGCCCTTCGTGGTCGCTTGACCACTACTCGCCGGCGGGCGCTGGCCAAGGCAGTGGCCAGCAGTTCCGGCGCGTCGTCGTCGTCCCCGACCAGTTGTCGCAGCAACCGCAGGTCCTTTCCGGTCAGCGCTGTTTTGCGCCGATGCGGATACATGGGGTCCAGGTAGACGACGTCTGGCCGTTGGTTTGGCGCAAGTTCCCGCAGATAGTCCCGCCCGTCCGCCACTGTCAGGCTCAAACGAGCCAGCACCATCGGGCCAATGTCCGGATCGCGGGCAGCACGGCACAGACCATCACGGAGTATGGCGGCGATGATCGGCGAGCGCTCGACCAGCCGCACCGTGCAACCCAGACAGGCCAGGACGAAGGCGTCATGGCCCAGGCCGGCGGTGACGTCCGCCACGGTCGGCGCCACCTTGCCCCGCAGCCCGACCGCCCGGGCCAGCGGCTGGTTGCGCCCGCCGCCAAATCGGCGCCGGTGAGCGACCGCGCCCGCCGCGAAGTCGGCGTAGACGGGGCCGGCTGCGTTCGGACCGAGTTCGCGCAACTCCAGCCGTTCCGAGGTTGCCGCCAGCAGGTGAGTCAGGCCACCTACCATGGGGTTGGCGGCTGAGGGAAGTCCCAGTTCCGCGGCCAGGGTGGCGGCGGCCGGATCAGCGGTGGGTTCGCAGGCCACCGCGATGCGAAAGAATGAGGAGGGGTGCAAAACCGGCGTGGTCATCAACGACATCGCCCCGCGTGGGCGGGGCAATGGACCGGATGGCGAGAATTCATGCGGCCTTGGGCAGCGTCTCTTCCAGCGTGGTCTGGGTCAGATTATCCATCTCGGTCTTGAAGCGGGCGGCCATGTTGGTCATGATTCTGGCATCGTTCAACAGCTTGCACTGCACGGTCTGGGCGATTTCCGCCTGGCGCTTGCAGAAATCCTGCAAGCTTTCGAGGTCGGTAATCTCGGCGGCGGCCCGGAGCTGGTTGATGCCGATGTCAAAATAGGTCTTCAGCGAGTTCATCTGGAAGATCAGTATCTTTTCCACATTTTCGATGAACAGCCTGTTGGCCTTGAGTACCGGTTCCGGTAGAGCTGACGGAGTTTTTTCAACCCCTGGGTTGAACAAATGGACGACCATGGCGAACTCCTCAATTAATCGCGGCTGAATTTGCTGCATTGCAATATAGCGAAGATCATGTTGCGATGCAACACGAGAGGCAGGATTTTTTGCAGGTGGTTTTGAGGCGAAAAGCCATTATTAAAAACTGGTAAAATTTACCGCGTAAAGTGGACAATTTGACCTATGCTTCATTCAGCGGGGCGGCAAAAACAGTCTTCAGTCAACGCAGCAACGTGGATAATGGAGCGAAACCTTGAGCATCATGACCATTCCTGGAATAACCGAGCGGCTGCGCGGCGACAGCTCGATTCCCCATCACGACATCGGACCGCGGGAACGCGCGCCACGATTGGCGTTGGTGGCGGATTTGCAGGGCCAGGAACTGAACGGTATGTTTGTGTTATCGCGGCTGGCGGCGTTTCTGCGGGATATCGATGGGGGCCAGCAGCGAGATTTGCGCTTGCATGAACGGGTGTTGGTGATTCCCACCCTCGACAACGCACCCGAAGTGCGAGAAACGAGCACCCAGCAGGCCGCGTGGTTGCGGTGGGCCATGACCGAGGCAGTGGCGGCGGTAACTCAGGCCGCCTATTACCGGGTGGCGATCCATCCCAGTCCGGATATCGAGGAGATGCCCCAGGTACGGCTCTATGCGCCCAACGATGACGAGCGGGCCAGCGCCTGTCTGTTCGGATTGCCGGCGGTGATCGAACGGCCACTCGAACCGGGAGACACGCCGGCGTTGGCGCGCGCCTGGCGGCAGTGTGGTGGCGAGAATTTCGTGCTTCATGCCGGACAGGCCGGCGGTTTGCAGGCCGCTTGTTGCGAGAGCCTGTTTCGCGCTCTGGTGGCGTTCCTGGATCGAACGGGTATTGTCAGCGGCTTGCGGCTGGCCAACGAAGAGGAAGATTTGCGTTATTTCGGTCTGCGGCAGACGTTCGTGGTGCTGGCCGAGCAGGCCGGCATCTTCTCGTCCCGCCAGGAAGTCGGACGCTGGGTACGGGCAGGCGACGAGTTGGGCCAGATCTACGATAGCTTTACTGGCAGCGAGCGGATGCGGGTGACGGCGCCGGTGGCAGGATTGCTGGCGAGCCTGCGGCGGCAGCCGCTGTTACGCGAGGGTGATTTGGTGGCGCGGATTCTGATACCTGACCGGGTGTTCCAATGTGAGCGGCCACGGCTGAGGAAAGGACGGGATGAGCGACGGTTTGGGCTTCGATCCTGAAAGCGAATTGCGGCGCCTGCTGGAGCGGGTGGTCGCCGAGACCCGTCAGACCAGCGGTTTGACCGGTTGCCTGGCCCTGAGCCAGCGGGTGCTGGGAGCGCTGAAGGCAGTTCCCCGGCATTGCTTCGTGCCAGTGGAACGGCGGGAATGGGCCTATGCCGACATGCCCCTGCCGATCGGGCGCGGCCAGACCATTTCCCAGCCGTTCATCGTGGCGCTGATGACCGAGTTGCTGGAACTCGAACCGAACGCTGCGGTGCTGGAAATCGGCACGGGGTCGGGTTATCAGACGGCGGTGCTGGCCCGGCTGGCGCGGTGGGTGTACTCGGTGGAGCGAATTCCCGAACTGGCTGAAAGCGCCGACCGTCGCCTGCGGGAACTGGGATACGGCAACGTGACGATTCGCGCCGGCGATGGGGGCCAGGGCTGGGAAGAATACGCGCCGTTTGATGGCATCATGGTCACGGCGGCAGCGGCGGACATCCCGCCAGCGCTGGTGCGGCAACTGAAGCCGGGCGGACGGCTGATCGTGCCAGTGGGGCCGCCGGGTTACACGCAGGATCTGCGTCTACTGCGCAAGAACGAGCAGGGGATGGTGGGCGACCGCAGCGTATTGCCGGTAGTGTTCGTGCCGCTGATTTGCGACCCCGAGTGAACTCAGCCGGTCGGCAGCGACATGCCGGTCAGCTTCTTGAACAGCGCCACCGCGTAGGAATCGGTCATGCCGGACACGAAGTCGGTGATGGCTAGCGCCCGGCGGTAGGGATCGGCGGCGGGGACGCGGCCCAGGCCGACGAACTGCTCCGGGATCAAATAAATCAGCATCCGGCTCCTGGACGAGGCGTTCGGACCGTGGTCGGCGATGTCGTTGACGGTGGTGACAAACGCTTCCAGCAGTCCGCCCAGCACCTCAAAACCGGCTACCTCCACTTCGACCACCGGCCGGGAGACGTAAACCTGTTGCTCGCCGCACTCCTTGAGGGCGCGCATGGCATCGGCGGCCGGGATCGCGTCCAGCAGTTCCTCGGTAAAGGCACCGGCCAGAATGGCGTCCTCGTGCGTCATGAAACACTGATGCACCTGCTCGATGATGGCGCCGATGGCCTTGGCGCGCAGGTATTCAATTCTCTCCTTGGGCCGCGTGATCCGGTCCATCTTGCGCTGGGCACGCTCCGGCTCGCCGGTCAGGGGCAACAGCAGATCGCGGACTTCCTCATAGCGCAATTGCTGGAGCCGGAAAGCATCTTCCACGTCGATGATCCGATAGCAGATGTCGTCAGCGGCTTCGACCAGGTAAGCGAGCGGATGACGGCTCCAGGCGCCCGGCGCGACCGGCTCCAGTCCCAGTTGTCCGGCGACTTCCGCGAACAGATCCAGATCGTCCTGGTAAAAACCGAATTTCTTGAAGGCGATGCCAGGCAGCGGCGCCACCGGCAGCACCGAGCCGCGCGGATACTTGGTGAAAATGCCCAGCGTGGCGCAGGTCAGTTGCATCCCGCCGCGATTATCGGGACTTTGCAGCCGGGTGATGATGCGAAAGCCCTGCGCGTTGCCCTCGAAGCGCAGGAAATCCTGCCGTTGCGCTTCGGTCAGTCGTTCCAGCACCGCGCGGCCGGAAGCGGAGGCGGTGAACCAGAGGCGAATGGCATCCTCGCCGGCGTGGCCGAACGGTGGATTGCCGATGTCGTGGGCCAGACAGGCGGCGGCCACCACCGCACCGAAATCCTGCGGATAGACACCTTTCAAATGGTGGCGGCGGATCACGCTGTCGCCCACCATCGCGCCCAGCGACCGGCCGACGCTGGAGACTTCCAGGCTGTGGGTCAGGCGGGTGCGGACATAGTCGCTCTGCGAGAGCGGAAAGACCTGGGTCTTGTCCTGGAGGCGCCGGAAAGCCGAGGAGAAGACGATGCGGTCGAAATCGCGTTGAAAGTCGGTGCGCGCCTCGCTGTCGGGGTGCTGGCGGGACAGGCCCGGACGGGCGCGGGAGAGCAGGCGGTTCCAGTCCATGTGGTGCGGTCGGTCGGGGGAATGAATTTTCAAGCATAGTTTATCCGGTTTGCCACGGCGCTGATTGGGTTACGATAAAATGCCCGCTGTGGTAAGCATTCAATCTCCTTCTGGTAGATAGCCTGGTGAATAACTTGATGAACGAAACTTCCGATGTCCGCGAAGAGTCGCTGGACGAAAACAAGCTGATCGCCTTGCGCCGCCAGAAGCTGCACGAACTGCGGCAGTCCGGCAACGCCTATCCCACCGATTTTCGCCGCGACGCGCTGGCGGCGGAACTGCACGCCGCCTGTGGCGACAAGGAGACCGCCGAGTTGGACGCCGAACCCCGGCGGGTCCGCGTCGCCGGCCGCATGCTGGCCAAGCGGATCATGGGCAAGGCCAGTTTCGCACGGTTGCGCGACATGTCCGGTGATATCCAGTTGTTCGTGCAGAAAAACGCCTTGGGGGACGAGGTCTACGAGGCGTTCAAGGGTTGGGATCTGGGCGACATCCTGGGGGCGGAAGGGACGGTGTTCAAGACCAAGACCGGCGAACTGTCGGTCAAGGTGGACACGCTGCGGCTGCTGGCCAAGTCGCTGCGACCCTTGCCGGAGAAGTTCCACGGGCTGGCCGATCAAGAAACCCGCTACCGGCAGCGCTACGTGGACCTGATCATGAACGAGTCCACCCGCGCCACTTTTAAATTGCGCTCGGCCATGGTCGCCTACATGCGCGAGTTCTTTAACCGGCGCGGCTTTCTGGAAGTCGAGACGCCGATGATGCAGCCGATTCCCGGCGGTGCGACGGCCCGGCCGTTCATCACCCACCACAATGCCTTGGACATGCAACTGTTTCTGCGCATCGCCCCGGAGCTGTATCTGAAGCGGCTGGTGGTGGGCGGCTTCGAGAAGGTCTACGAGATCAACCGCAATTTCCGTAACGAGGGGTTATCCACCCGGCACAATCCCGAATTCACCATGCTGGAGTTTTACCAGGCCTACGCCGATTACCGGGATTTGATGGACCTGACCGAGGAATTGCTGCGCGGCATGGCGCAGGCGTTGCTGAGCGACACGGCCATTCCCTATCAGGGCGAAACCTATCATTTTAGCCGGCCCTTTCAGCGGCTGACGGTGCGGGAGGCAGTCCTGCATTTCAATCCGGCCATCCCCGCCGCCGAGCTGGGCGATCTAGACGCCGCGCGGCGGATTGCGAAAAACCTGGGAGTGGATGTACGACCGGAGCATGGCTTGGGCCGGGTGCAACTGGATATTTTCGAGCAGACGGTCGAGCACCAGTTGCGCGATCCGACCTTCATCACCGCCTATCCGACCGAGGTGTCGCCGCTGGCCCGGCGCAACAACGCCGATCCCTCCATTACCGACCGTTTCGAGTTGTTCGTGGGCGGGCGGGAGATCGCCAACGGGTTTTCCGAGCTGAACGATCCCGAGGATCAGGCGGAGCGTTTCCGCAAGCAGGCGGAAGCCAAGGCCGCCGGCGACCATGAGGCGATGCACTACGACGCCGATTACATCCGGGCGCTGGAATATGGGCTGCCGCCGACGGCGGGGGAGGGCATCGGCATCGACCGGCTGGTGATGCTGTTCGCCGACGCGCCTTCCATCCGGGACGTGTTGCTGTTTCCGCACCTGCGGCCGGAGTGATCGGTCGCAGGTGTCCGGGTTTCAGGCTACTTCGGGGTACAGCAGGGCCACGGATTGCGTGGACGGTAGCAGTGGGTTGGCGATGGCGCTGCGCATCGGCACGATCAGGCCGTGCTCGGGGCACTGGGCGCGGGACTGATCGGGCCGCACCAGGACCGGCCGCTTGCAGTGCGGGCAAACCGTATGGATTTGTATTGTGTTCGTCATGGCGCTCATTTTCCTGTCAAAGTGTGGCTTTTATCCTTATGGCAACAGTTTCGATGATTTTGTTCCGCAACGCAACAAAATTTGTTGCTAAGCAACAGGTGCTTGTCGAAAGACGAACTCTATCCTCGATGTCGCGCCTGCCGGGTCGGAGCAACAGTTCTGGATGCTTTGCCACAATGATCGGCTGGCGGGTTTGAGCGTAAAAAGGCCGGGCAACTTTTCGCGCCACTCTGCCGGTAATCCGTCGCCAGCGCCGTGCGCGCCACTAATTCAGCGACGCCGAGTACCTCGATCAGCCCCCGATATAGCAGATCGAACAGCCGTTCCAGCGCGAACTGATGGGTCTGGCTGGTAACAGCGAACAGCCAGTCGCTGAGCGTCATGAAGCGCCCGAACGGATCGTCGCCCACCAGCAGCGGGCGGGTGTGGCGAAACCGCCCCGAGTTGCCGATCAAATCCCAGTAGCGGGCGAAGCGTTCCAGCCGCCGCATCGTGGCGAAATCCAGCAGCGCTGAACACAGCAGGTTGTGGGGCGGCTGCGGGTTGTAGCGCAGATCGAAAGTCGCCGCGTGGCGAGCGATGGGCGCGCCGCGCAACCGCTTGAGAATGCCAACCTGAATTTCGTGCGGGTCGAGCGCCACCAACTGGTTGAAGCCGGCGGCAAAGCTGACCAAATCCTCGCCCGGCAGACCGGCGATCAGATCGGCGTGTAGGTGAGCGTGGGTGTTTTGCCGCAGCCAGCGCAGATTTTCCTCGGTTTTCCGGTTGTCCTGCTTGCGGCTGATGAGCGTTTGCACGGCGGGATTGAAGCTTTGCACCCCGATCTCGAATTGCAGCGCGCCGGGCCGAAACCGAACGATCCGGTCCTTGAGCGCCTCCGGCAGGTGATCGGGAATCAGCTCGAAATGCAGGAACAGCCGCTCGTCCAGTCGTTCCAGGAAGAAATCAAGAATCCGTGCGCCGACCTTGGCGTTGAGATTGAAGGTGCGATCCACGAATTTGAAATGGCGCACGCCGCGCTGATAAAGCTGTGCCATTTCGGCAAGAAACGGTTCCAGCGGGAATGGCCAGACGGTTTCATCCAGCGCCGACAGGCAAAACTCGCAGCGGAATGGACAGCCGCGCGAAGCCTCGACGTAGGTCAGCCGGTGGGCGATGTCTTCGTCGGTATAAAACGGGTAGGGTGGGGCGAGTTGATCCAGCGGCGGCGGTTCGGCGGCAATGATTTTCTCCGGCGGCGGATCGTCGTTTAGCAGCCGCCGGCATAGTCGCGCGAACGCCAAATCCGCCTGACCCGCGATCAAATAGTCGGCCAAGGCCACGATGGGCTGTTCTTCCCATTCGTGGCTGACTTCCGGGCCACCCAGCACGACGGTCAGCTCTGGCCGCACCTGCTTGAGTAGAGCGATGACCTGAGCGGTTTCCACCACATTCCAGATGTAGACGCCGAAGCCGGCGATGCGCGGCTGTTCGGCCAGCACCGCTTCGGTGATGTCCAGCGGGCGCTGGGTGATGATGAATTCGCGGATGGCGGTGTCGGCTTGCAATTCGCCCAGGTTGGCGTACAGGTAGCGCAAGCCGAGGGAAGAGTGGAAATAGCGGGCGTTCAGGGTCGAGAGCAGAATGGCGGGCATCGGGTCAGGCGTGCAGTTCCAGAATATCGCCATCCACGACCGGATGCTCCGGGCCGACCTGCTGGCTGTGCGGTTGGCCGTGGGTCCAGTGCTGGGCGTACTTGCAGGCAGCCGGTCGCGGTGTACTGCGCCAGCGCGGCCAGGGGAGAAAGCGCGTAAGCCTTGCCGCCGGCTTCATTGCGAGCGTTGGTTTCTGGCGGCAGGCGGCCCGGCGGGGATTTGAAAAGCCGCTTGTTGGCCATTGCGATGACTCCTTGTCCAAGGTGGAGGGAGGCACCGGGATAAACCGATAAGTTCCGTGGATTTCAAAAACTCTGTCCACGGAAGACACGGAAAACACGGACAAAGACTGAAATCAAAAAATTTATTTTTCTTCCGTGTCTTCCGTCGATAAAAATTTAGAACCGCGGCGTCACCTGCAACAGCAACTTGCCGACGTGGCGGTTGGATTCCATCAGGGCATGGGCGGCGGCGGCCTCGGCTAGCGGGAACACCCGGTCGATGATGGGCCGGATCGCGCCGCTGGCCAGCAGCGGCCAGACGGTTTCGCGCAGCGCCTTGGCAATTGGCGCTTTGTGGGCCACCGGCCGGGCGCGCAGGGTCGATCCGGTGATCGTCAGGCGCTTCATCATCACCGGCGCCAGATTCAGTTCCACCTTGGCTCCACGCAGAAAAGCGATGAACACCAGGCGACCCTCGACGGCCAGCGCGCTGAGGTTGCGCTGGACGTAATCACCGCCAACCATGTCCAGAATCACGTCCACGCCTTTGTTGTTGGTGACTTCCTTGATCACCTGCACGAAATCCTCCTCGCGGTAGTTGATCACCCGTTCCGCGCCCAGGTCGAGACAGGGTTGCACCTTCTCGCCGCCGCCGACCGTGGCGAACACCCGCGACCCCAGCGCCTTGACCAATTGAATCGCGGTGGTGCCGATGCCGCTGGCGCCGCCGTGCACCAGCAGGCTTTCGCCGGGTTGCAGCCGCGCCCGGTCGAAGACGTTGCTCCACACCGTGAAGAAGGTTTCCGGCAGCGCGGCGGCCTGTTGCAAGGTCAAGCCGGCGGGGATCGGCAGGCATTGCGGGGCGGGAGCGACGCAATATTCGGCGTAGCCGCCGCCGGTCAGGAGGGCGCACACCCCATCACCGATCTTCCAGTCCGCTACGCCCTGGCCCAGCGCGACTACCGTGCCGGCGACTTCCAGACCCGGCAGATCGGACGCGCCCGGCGGCGGCGGATAGCTACCCTGGCGTTGCAGGCAGTCGGGACGGTTGACGCCGGCGGCGGCGACCTGAATCAGCACTTCGCCAGCGGCCGGTTGCGGCACGGGCCGGCGGGTGGGCGCCAGTTTTTCGGGACCGCCGGGTTCGGTGATTTCGATGGCGGTCATCAGTTCAGGCAGGGTTGGGGTCATGGCGCGGTCTCGATGAAAACTCCCCTCTCCCTCTGGGAGAAGGGTTGGGGGTGGGGGTTCATGAACACTTGGAATCGCCACAGTTCAAGCAGGTCAGGCAGCCGTCCATCACGATGACCGCCTTGGTGTGGCATTTGCCGCAGAGGGTGGCTTCCGGCGGAAAGGTGCTCTCGCCCGCCTCCTCGATGGCTTTCATGCCGAGTTCGTACTTGGCGCGCTGTTCCTCGATCATTTTCCGCTGGTGGGCGTCGGGGCCGTCTTCCTTGAGCAGGCCGATGGAACGCATGTGCGATTCGATCACGTCGCCGATTTCCGCCACCAGCGAGGGCATGTATTTGCCGCCTTTCTTGAAATAGCCGCCCTTGGGGTCGAATACCGAGCGCATTTCCTCGACCAGGAAGGTGCAGTCACCGCCCTTGCGGAACACCGCCGAGATGATGCGGGTCAGGGCGACGATCCACTGGAAATGTTCCATGGCTTTGGAGTTGATGAAAATCTCGAACGGTCGCCGGATTTCGTGGGGCGTGCCCGGATTGAGCAGGATATCGTTGATGGTGATGTACAGGGCGTGGTCCGACAGCGGCGTTTTGACCTTGTAGGTGGCGCCGGGCAGCACGTCAGGCCGGGCCACGCTTTCGTGCATCTGTTGCACGGCTGGTGTGGCGCCGGGCGCTGGTTCGTCGGATTTGACAACGCTGTAGCGGACAATCTTTTTGTCGATCTTGAGGGTCATGTCATCTCTCCAAAGCCAAGCGATGCTGACTGAATTCACCACTTCCCATAATAGCCTTCCTTTAGCGCATCGAATAAATTGGCGGCGGTGTGAGTTTCGCCGTCATATTCGATTTCCTCGTTGCCCTTGACCTCGACTTCCGAACCATCCTCCAGCATAAACCGATAGTGGGTATTCGCTAAATCCTGCTCCTTCACCAGCACGCCCTGAAACGCCTCGGGATTGAAGCGGAAGGTGGTGCAACCCTTGAGCTTCTGTTCATAGGCATAAAGATAAATGTCCTTGAAATCCTCGTAGGGGAAATCGGTGGGGACGTTCGCCGTCTTGGAGATGCTGGAATCGACCCATTTCTGCGCGGCGGCCTGAATGTCCACGTGCTGGCGCGGGGTCACGCTATCGGCGGTAATGAAATACTCTGGCAACCGTTCCCCGGCGGTCTCAGCGTCGGGCATGGCCCGGGGATTGACCAGATGCCGGTAGGCCAGCAGTTCGAAGGAGAATACGTCCACCTTCTCCTTGGATTTCTTGCCGGGCCGGATGATGTTACGGGAATAGTGATGCGCGAAGCTGGGTTCGATGCCATTGCTGGCGTTGTTGGCCAGCGACAGCGCGATGGTGCCAGTCGGAGCAATGGACGTATGGTGGGTAAAGCGCGCACCGACCTGGGCCAGTTCCTCGACCAGTTCCGGCGCAACTGCCGCGATCCGCTGCATATAGCGGCTGTAGCGGGCGTGCAGGACCTTGCCCTTGACCCGGTCGCCTTCCTGATAACCGTCGCGGGCCAGTTCCGGACGCCGGTGCAACATTTCGGCGGTCACGGTGAATTCCTGTTCCAGAATAGGCGCTGGATCCTTTTCCCGCGCCAGTTCCAGCGCCACGCGCCAGCCGGCCAATGCCATCTCTCGCGTTACTTCCTCGGTGAAGGCCAGCGATTCGGGCGAGCCGTATTTCATGCCCAGCAGGGTTAGAGTGGAGCCGAGCCCCAGATAGCCCATGCCGTGGCGGCGCTTGCTGAAGATTTCCTGGCGTTGCGGCTCCAGCGGCAGGCCGTTGATTTCCACCACGTTGTCCAGCATCCGGGTGAAGATGGCGACCAGCTCGCGGTAAGTATCCCAATCGAACTTGGCCCGGTCGGTGAATGGGTTCTGGACGAACGGCGTCAGATTGACCGAACCGAGCAGGCACGACCCATAGGGTGGGAGCATTTGTTCGCCGCACGGATTTGATGCGCGTATATCTTCGCAGAACCAGTTATTGTTCATTTCATTCACTTCATCAATGAGAATGAATCCTGGTTCCGCGTAATCGTAGGTGGAGGCCATGATCAAATCCCACAGCCGCCGGGCGCGAATTTTTCGATAAATCTTGCAAGCGACCTGGCCGTTGTCGTTAACGATCAAGCTCTGGTGAGTTGGCCATTCGCGCCAGAGAATCTGGCCGGGATCGTTGAGGTCAATTCCATCCTGCTCGGCTTCCTTAGCCAGGAGCGGGAAGGCCAGTCGCCAGTCGGCGTCCTGCTTGACCGCTTCCATGAATTCGCGGGTGATCAGCAGGGACAGATTGAACTGCCGCAGCCGGCCGGATTCGCGTTTGGCGCGAATGAATTCCAGAACGTCGGGATGGCCGATGTCGAAGGTGCCCATCTGCGCCCCGCGCCGCCCGCCCGCCGACGACACGGTGAAGCACATCTTGTCGTAGATGTCCATGAACGACAGCGGTCCGGAGGTGTAGGCGCCAGCCCCGGAGACGTAAGCGCCGCGCGGACGGAGGGTGGAAAATTCATAACCCGCACCGCAACCCGCCTTCAAGGTCAGCCCCGCCTCATGGACCTTACGCAGGATGTCGTCCATGGAGTCCAGAATCGTGCCGGACACCGTGCAGTTGATGGTCGAGGTGGCCGGCTTGTGCTCCCAGGCTCCGGCGTTGGAGATGATGCGCCCTGCCGGGATGGCGCCGTGGCGCAGCGCCCACAGGAATTTTTCGTACCAATGCTCACGCAGTTCCGGTGTGGTCTCGACCTCGGCCAGCGCCCGGGCCACCCGTTGGCGGGTACCGTCGATGGTGTCGTCCATCGCCTGCCCGTCCTTGGCTTTCAGCCGGTATTTCTTGTCCCAGATATCCCAGGAAGCAGGCTGCATGGGAACGTCGGCGGCGGCGGTCGAACAGTCGACGGGTTGCAGGTGGGCGGTTTTCATGAGCCGGTGGTCTCGCAAAGGCTGATAATGGCGTTGATGACGACCATCGGATTCTAGAGGATATCAGGAAAATTTCCAGACCAAATTCCATATGATGTGGATAAAAAAAACATAACCACAACATAATGTGTTGAGGTCTGGAACTAACGCTTTGTTTCCACTCGCAATCAGGAATGTCGCGAGGGACCCCCAAAATCACGCCGACAGGATGGCGGAAACATTGTTGTCAAGGGTGTGGCGCAAGTGGTATAACCGGCTAAAATTTGCGGGGTACCGCCGATGATCGGACACAAAAAACCGAGGGAGAAACCATGAAAATCTCGTATGCTCCTCTTGTAATACTCTGCCTTGGGCTGGGAGCGTGCATGTCCCAAGTGCCCGTTGCGACCACCTATCCCGTAACCTTTCAGAAGAAGATGCAAGCTGCCCAGCACTGGGACATTCTTGCCGCCGACGTGGCGAACCGCTTGCGTGATGACCTGATCGGCTCCGGCGATCCACAGCAGTCGCGTCCAGTCGCCTTGTCTGTCCAGCACCCAAGACAGGACAGCGAGTTTGGCATCGCCTTTCACAGTTTGCTGATTACGCATCTGCTGGAGAGAGGCTTTGTCATGAGCGAGAACCCGGCCGCCGGCTTGCCGGTGAGTTACGATATTCAGGTCGTGACGCATAACGACCGTGGTTTCATCCGGCCAACCCCAGGATTGTTTACGGCGCTGACCGGCACCGTGTTGGTGTTGCGCGACGTGGCGGATACCCATTCGGGGGCAGCGGCAACTCTCTTGGGAGCCGCCGCGGTGGACGTCGCGACCGGCTTTATCACCGATAATCCGAACAGTGAAATCATCGTGACCACCTCGGTCATGAGCGGCGACCGTTATGTCGCCCGCCTGCGGGATATCTACTACATCAGCGATAATAACGTGGATCAATACATCGCCAAGGGACCGGCGCCGGTCACCACCCGCATGGTGGAAGTGGTCGGATGCTCTTCGGGTCCACAGTGCCCGTGACATGTCGTGGTTCGACCAGGATCATAGGGGTGATTAAGACATGAATTGGAACGTAATAGGCTTACGTGGGGTAGCGGCGCTGTTAGTAGCGTTGAGCTTGGGCATTTTGGGGTGCGCGTCCTGGGGGGAGGACGATGCGCCGGTTCGACCGGTCATTCGGGATACCAATCTGGTTGACGCGAGCTACGCCGCCGCCGACGCGCTGCTGGCGCGGGCGCCTTGGCTTAAGGAGCGGCGTGAACCGCTGCTGGCCACCACCTTCGTGGATATCAACAATCTCGAAACCTCGTCTGGCTTGGGCCGTGTCATCGGCGAGCAGGTGGGCTCCCGGTTCGCGCAGCAGGGCTTTACGGTAATCGAGGTTAAGATGCGCAACAATATCTTCGTTGCCGAGGGCACGGGCGAATTGATGTTGTCGCGTTCAGTCAAGGAGATCAGCCAGTCGCACAATGCGGCGGCGGTGATTACCGGAACTTACGCAGTCGCCCGGCAATCGGTGTATGTCACCGCTCGCCTGATCCGCGCCACCGACAATCTGGTGCTGGCGGCGTATGACTATGTGCTGCCGTATGGGCCAGACGCCAAGGCACTGGTGGCCGCGCAATAATCGCCAACGTCTCGCGGATTTTTACCAAAAACGCCCTTCCTCTCGCGCGGGGGAAGGGCGTTTGTATTTGAGTGGAGAGCGACGGTCAGGCGGTGGTCAAACCCAGTCGCTTGCAAATCGCCAACGTCGGCCCGGCCTGATTCATGGTGTAAAAATGCAGGCCCGGCGCGCCGCCATCCAGCAGGCGGCGGCACAGGTCGGTGACGACCTCCAGCCCATAGGCGCGAATCGCATCACGGTCGTCACCGAAGCTTTCCAGCCGCTTGCGAATCCAGCGCGGGATTTCCGCGCCGCAGTTGTCCGAGAACCGCGCCAGTTGAGTGCAGTTGGTGATCGGCATGACGCCGGGCACGATGGGCAGGTCGATCCCCAGCTTTTCGCAGTCATCCATAAAACGGAAGTAGGCATCCGGGTTGTAGAAATACTGGGTGATGGCGCTGTTGGCACCAGCCTCGACCTTGCGTTTGAAGTTCCGCAAATCGCGTTCGGCATTCGGTGCTTGCGGATGAAATTCCGGGTAGGCGGCCACTTCGATGTGGAAGTGATCGCCGGTTTCAACCCGGATGAATTCGACCAGTTCGTTGGCGTAGCGGAATTGGCCAAATTCCTGCATCCCGGACGGCAAATCACCGCGCAAGGCGACCAGGCGGTGGATACCCTGGGTGCGATAATAGTCCAGAATTTCCCGGATGCCGGTGCGAGTCGAGGCGACACAGGTCAGGTGGGGAGCGGCATCCACGCCGCTGTGGGCCTGGATCGCCTGAATCGCCTGGAACGTGCGATCGCGGGTGGAGCCGCCCGCCCCGTAGGTCACCGAGAAGAACGCTGGTCGCATCCGCATCAGTTCCCCGTGGGCGATGAACAGCTTGCGCATCCCCTCATCGGTGTTGGGGGGAAAGAATTCACAGCTGAAAATCCTGGAATAGCAGGCTTGGGATTCCATATCCTCAATACCGATAGTTCTCGGCTTTGTACGGCCCCTCCACCGCGATGCCGATGTACGCTGCCTGTTCCGGGGTCAGCGCGGTCAGCTTCGCTCCAATCCGGTCCAGATGCAGCCGGGCCACCTTTTCGTCGAGATGCTTGGGCAGCACGTAGACCTGGTTTTGGTACTGCCCGCCCCGGGTGAACAGTTCGATCTGCGCCAGCACCTGATTGGTGAAGGAGTTGGACATCACGAAGCTGGGGTGGCCGGTGGCGCAGCCCAGATTGACCAGCCGCCCCTCGGCCAGCAGGATAATCCGCTTGCCGTCAGGGAAGATGATGTGATCCACCTGCGGCTTGATGTTTTCCCAGCGATACTGTTTCAGGCTGGCGACCGCGATTTCGGAATCGAAGTGACCGATGTTACAGACGATGGCCTGATTTTTCATCCGGGCCATGTGGTCGTGGGTGATGACGCTGACGTTGCCGGTGGCGGTGACGAAAATGTCAGCCTGGTCCGCCGTGTCATCCATGGTAACCACCCGGTAGCCTTCCATCGCCGCCTGCAGGGCGCAGATGGGGTCGATCTCGGTGATCCACACCGTCGCGCCCAGCCCGCGCAGGCTTTGCGCGCAACCCTTGCCGACATCGCCATAGCCCAGCACCACCGCGACCTTGCCGGCGATCATCACGTCGGTGGCACGCTTGATGCCGTCCACCAGCGACTCGCGGCAGCCGTAAAGATTGTCGAACTTGGACTTGGTGACTGAATCGTTGACGTTGATGGCGGGGAAGGGCAGCCGGCCTTCCTTTTCCATGACGTACAGCCGATGGACGCCCGTCGTCGTCTCCTCGGTCACGCCCCGGATGTTGGCCTGAATCCGGGAATAGAATGTCGGATCGCGGTCCAGCCGTTGACGGATGGCGGCGAACAGCACCTGTTCCTCTTCACAGGTCGGATTGGCGATCAGCGAACGATCCCGTTCCGCTCGCGCGCCCAGCGTGACCAGCAAGGTCGCGTCGCCGCCGTCGTCCAGGATCATGTTGGGCGTACCGCCGTCGCGCCATTGCAGAATGCGGTGGGTGAAATCCCAGTATTCCTCCAGCGATTCGCCCTTGTAAGCGAACACCGAAATGCCGTTGGCCGCGATGGCGGCGGCGGCGTGATCTTGGGTCGAGAAGATGTTGCACGAGGCCCAGCGGATGTCCGCGCCCAGCGTCGCCAGCGTCTCGATCAGCACGGCGGTCTGGATGGTCATGTGCAGCGACCCGGCGATGCGGGCGCCCTTGAGGGGCTGTTGCGCCTGGTATTCGGCCCGGATCGCCATCAGGCCGGGCATTTCGGTTTCGGCAATGGCAATTTCCTTGCGGCCCCAGTCAGCCAGCGAAAGATCGGCAACGTGGTAATCAGTAAACGGGATTTCGCGCACGACGGCGTTCATAACGTACTCCAGATACGGTTGAACGGGCGCCGTTGGCTCGGGAAAGCCGCGCCATGCCGAGCCTGACGGTAAAGACCGTTGCAGCGCCCCTCGGCATGAGGGCGAAAATTGAAAAGGTGTTATAACCCCGCCGCATCCCGCAGCGCGTCGGCCTTGTCGGTGTACTCCCAGGTAAACTCCGGCTCCTTGCGTCCAAAGTGGCCGTAGGCGGCGGTCATGCGGTAAATCGGCCGGATCAGGTTTAGCATTTTGACCAGGCCATAAGGGCGCAGGTCGAAGTGGCCGCGAACGATGTCGACCAGCCGGTCCTCGTCGATCTTGCCGGTGCCGAAGGTGTTGATGCTGATCGAGGTCGGCTCGGCCACGCCAATCGCATAGGACACCTGAATTTCGCAACGTTCCGCCAAGCCGGCGGCGACGATGTTCTTGGCGACGTACCGGCCGGCGTAGGCGGCGGAACGGTCCACCTTGGACGGATCCTTGCCAGAGAACGCCCCGCCGCCGTGATGCGCGGAGCCGCCGTAGGTGTCCACGATGATTTTGCGCCCGGTCAGGCCGCAATCGCCCACTGGCCCGCCGATGATGAAACTGCCAGTCGGGTTGATGTGATACTGGGTATGCTTGTCCAGCCATTCCGCCGGCAGCACCGGCAGGATGATGTTTTCCATCACCGCCTCGCGCAGCAGCTTGTAGCTGATGTCGGGGTCGTGCTGGGTGGACAGCACCACCGCTTCCACGCCGATGACCTTGTTGCCTTGATAGCGGAAGGTGATCTGGCTCTTGGCGTCGGGTCGCAGCCACGGCAGCACGCCGCTCTTGCGCATTTCGGACTGCCGCTGCACCAACCGATGAGCGAAGGTAATCGGTGCGGGCATCAACACGTCGGTTTCGTTGCAGGCGTAGCCGAACATCAGGCCCTGGTCGCCGGCGCCCTGTTCCTCCGGGCTCTGACGATCCACGCCCTGGGCAATGTTCGGCGACTGTTTGCCGATGCAGGACAGGACCGCGCAGGTCGCGCCGTCGAAGCCGACATGCGAGTTGTCATAGCCGATGCCGACCACGGTATCGCGCACGATCTGATCGAAGTCTACCCAGGCCGCCGTGGTGATCTCGCCGGCCAAGACCACGACGCCCGTTTTGATCAGGGTTTCGCAAGCGACGCGGGCTTTGGGGTCTTCGGTGATAATGGCGTCCAGCACAGCATCAGAAATCTGGTCGGCGATTTTATCCGGATGGCCTTCGGAGACGGATTCGGAAGTGAACAGATAAGTGCGACTCATGGGATGGCATATCCTCGAACAACGGTTGCACAGGCGAAATTTCGTGCGTCGAAATAACGGTGGTAACGTAAACTCACAAGTCTACCCTTAAAATGTCATATTTGCACCCTGGCTGTTTATGCAGCTTTGTTATTAAAAAGTTGTTTTTAATCTGGATGATGCGAATGGGCATAGTGATGAACGCCACCGTATTGACCTGCGCTGAATTGGGCCACGAACCACTGGCGATGTTACTGGCGCGCTATGGCCTGACCGTCGAGCACGTGCCGCCAGCAACCGAAATTCCCGGCAGCTATTGGGGCGAGAGCGAGGCAGGTCTGATCGGTGATCGGTTGTTCGTGCGTGACGATACGCCAGTGCATTCGGCCTTGCACGAGGCTTGTCACTACATCTGCATGGATGCTGACCGGCGGGCGCGACTGCATACCGACGCCGGCGGCGAAGTGATCGAGGAAAACGGGGTTTGCTATCTGCAAATCCTGCTGGCAGATGAATTATCGGGCGTCGGGCAGGCGCGGATGTGCGCCGATATGGACGCCTGGGGCTATACTTTCCGCTTGGGGTCGACCCGCGCCTGGTTTGACCGGGACGCCGAGGACACCCGGGCGTGGCTGCGACAAAACGGTCTGATCGACCGGGACGAGCAACCGGTCTGGCGAGTGCGGCAGGGCTAATGCCTTCGCCTCACCGAGTTCTCCAACTGGAAAATCCCCGTGAGGGTGCGGCTGGGGCAGTCGGCGGAGGTGCGAGTGGATGGTCTGCCCGGCAGGGTGTGGCCTGGCCACCTCGCGTTTATTGCCCGGGATGCCGAATTCACCCCAAAACCATCAAAACCCGCGCCTTGTGGGTGGATCTGGTCTATCGCGTCAAGAGTAACCGATTGTGGCCAGCCGCTGGCCTCTGATCGTGGGTGTCGCAGGTCTGCCGCTGGGTTACAAGCAACCGCGGCAGCGTTTTATCGGCGACGGCCAGGCATTGGTTGAAGCGTGAGTAAGAACGCAACAGATCAGGGAGGAGATTGAGAGGAATCCATGACCATTGACGTGAAATACTTCGGCAGCTTGCGCGACCGCCTGGGCCGGGCTGAGGATCGCCTCGACGCAGTCGGCGAACTCACCGTCGCCGGTGTCTGGGTGGCGTTGCATCCAGAGACGCCGTTACCCCTGAACACGCTGACGGCGGTGAACATGGAATGCGCCGAACCGACCCAAACCGTGCGCGACGGCGACGAGGTGGCCTTCTTTCCCCCGGTGACGGGAGGGTAGACGTGAAGATTGAACTGCGGGCAAGGTCCTTCGACCCACTGCTGGAGGTGGGGTTTTATCAGTCTGGTTTGGGCGAATTGCCAGGCCAATGCGGCGCGACGGCGATCTTCATCGGCACGATGCGTGACTTCAACGAAGGTGAAGCGGTGCACAGGATGATGCTGGAGCATTATCCCGGCATGACCGAGCGACACTTGCAACGAATCGTCGAAGTGGCGGCGCGGGAATGGCCGCTGCTGGACGCGCTGGTGATCCACCGAGTCGGCGACTTGCAGCCGAACGATCCCATCGTCCTTGTCGCGGTGTGGTCGGCGCACCGGGCGGCGGCGTTCGCGGCCTGCCGCTTCATCATGGAGGAACTCAAGTCGAAAGCGCCATTCTGGAAGCGGGAGGAGACGGCCAGCGGGCCGCGTTGGGTGGAGCACAACACGCCAGGTTGAGGGCGGATGCGTTGGGGGTGGCTATCCGGTATGCTGCGTGGATGAACGAACCCACTCCCAATACCTTGATCGCCCGCCGCTTCCGGGGCTTTCTCCCGGTCATCATTGATGTCGAAACCGGCGGCCTCAACGCCCAAACCGACGCCCTGCTGGAAATCGCCGCCGTCATCGTGCGGATGGACTGGCGGGGCTATCTGTATCTTGCTGGCACACTGACCCATCACGTTCAGCCGTTCCCCGGCGCCCGGCTCGATCCTGCTTCGATGGCGGTGAACCAGATTGATCCCGGCCATCCTTTTCGATTTGCGGTCCCGGAGCGCGAAGCTCTGGAAGCCATTTTCCGGGAAGTGCGCCGGGAGATGCGGGAAACCGGCTGCCACCGCGCCATTCTGGTTGGCCACAATGCCTTTTTCGATCAAGCGTTCCTCAACGCAGCAGTGGCCCGCGCTCAGATCAAGCGCAATCCCTTTCATCCCTTCAGCAGTTTCGACACGGTGACCCTCGCCGGGCTGGCCTACGGTCAGACCGTGCTGGCGCGGGCGCTCCAGGCGGCGGGCATTCCGTGGAATGAACGCGAGGCGCATTCGGCGATTTACGACGCCGAACGCACAGCGGAATTGTTCTGCCAGATCGTCAATCGCTGGAAAGAAATGGGTGGCTGGGCGACGGCCGACGACGATTAACCCGCCGTCTCGAACCCATACGGCAGCGGTTCCAGCCGGAGTTCCGGCCCGCCGGCATCGCCAAGTTGCAGCACGCCATGTTCCGCGCACTCGATCAACGCCACTGCCAGCACAGCGTAACCGCCATCCGGGTAACGAGCGGCGTCAACCAGTTGTCCAGCGCTTTGGCTGGGGGCAGCCTGGGGTGAAAACAGCGGATCACCGGGGCGGGGCGGTGTAGGGCTATCCACCCGGGCCAAGACCATCCGCCGTTTCAGTTTGCCCAAGTAATGAGTGCGCGCTACGATCTCCTGCCCGGTATAACAGCCCTTGTGGAAGCTGATCCCGTCCAGTAGTTGCAGGTTGAGCATCTGCGGTACGAAGGCTTCCACGGTTTCGGGATAGACTGCCGGTGTTCCTGCCAGGATGTCCAGCAGCCGCCATGGTTCAGCCCCGACTGGCGCGACATTGGACGCCAGGCTATTCCAGACCGCACTCAATTCCCACGCGGCCCCGTGCAACTCGAAGCGGGGAATCGATCCAGGCAGGCGGATGACGGTAATCTCACTCGAGTATCTCGCGTCCGAGACCACGATACCGTTGGCGGTTTCGGGAACCGCGCCCAGCACCGTCTCGACCCGCGCCGCCGCGTTGGGTCCCGCGACGCCCATCCGCGCCAACGCATCGCTGGCGTTTTCCAGCGCGGTTTTGGCCCGCAGGACATATTTGCGCAATCGGGTCAGGACGGGCTCGACCATCATTCTCGGCAATTCCAGGTAGTAAACCTCCCCGCACCGGAACAACCGAAAACTGGCGAACACTCGGCCCTTGGGGGTGCAATACGCACCCGGCAGACTGCGATTCGACATGATTTGCCGGACATCGCAGGTCAATTGCCCTTGCAGAAAGGTCCCGGCGTCCGGTCCCTGCGCTGAGATCAATCCCAAGTGAGATAAATCGCAACAGACATCGCCACTTAACACTGCCTCCAACTCGGTTTCCGTCCGCCCAAAATACGAAACTCGGCCGACTTCCCACGTCGCGCCGATCCGTTCGAGAAAAGCGTTCCACTCCGCGTTCATGGTTCGATGTCCGAATGATGAGTTGGGACCGGTCGTCCACCGTCGTTCGTTGCGTTCACGGGCGGCGAACGGCATAATAAACCCTGAAAAATATAAACCGGTATGCTCCCTCCGTGCCACAAAGACAAGACGCTTGGAGTGTCCGGTGGTCCCGTCGGCGGATGGGGCCGGGATGGTCCGCCATCGCCATCCATGAACCTCAAAATAAAAGTGAGCGGTATGAACTAGAACTTACGCATTGACAAGCATTGTATAATGTGCATAGCAAGTTGAACCTTAGCCAGGGATGTTTTCGTTGATGA
>JBDHRD010000007.1:0-36349 GCA_039807425.1 Candidatus Contendibacter sp.
ATCACCTCCTGACCGATACGCGGCAAATTAAAAGAACCCCACTTCTTGCCCGCCCAACTCTGAGCCACTCGAATCCAACAGGAGCTTTGTTCGTCGGCTTTACCATGGCGGTCCCAATGGAATTGACATTTAACCCGGCCGTATTGATCGGTATAGATCTCCTCGCCTTTTGGACCTACGACAACCGCGGTCTGCGGCCCTTGCACCACCGGCCTCGGCGTGATCCGCGGCGCCCGGTAGGGTTGCTGGGCATCGATCGCCACGATCCGTACCTGGAAAATTTTGCGAAGTGCATCGGGACTTGGACTGGATTCATAAGGATCCATTTGCAGTTCATGGACGGTAGCCACGATCAGGTATTCACGGTTCTGGTCAGCACGTCCACAGTTGGTCAGGCTGAACAGACAACCGGAGACCAACCCACGCGCGATCCCCTCTCCCCGCAGGATTTCATGCTCGGCCTGCAATTCCTGCAAGCGAATCTTGGAGTAATTTTCACCATCGCCATAGTCGGTATATTCGCCCGGATAATCATACATCTCGAAATCCGCAAGGACATGGGATTTCGGTGCGACGGTTGTCGCGCGCAATTTCTTGCGTGGGTCCGTGTGATCGTAATCATTCAGCGCGTAGGCCCCGGGCTGCACCTGTTTCTCGATGGTCCATGTGTAAATATGGTCGCGTTCTCGATACTCCATGATATCGGGTGGATAATAAGGTACTTCGTCGTAGGCCGGAAACGTATTGTGGGAACCACGATTATCGGCCAGCACCAGCGTGTGCTTACCGTTCTCATGGATAAAGTAATAGTAAATGCCTTCTTGCTGCATCAGTCGGCTGACGAAGCTGTAATCCGTCTCCCGGTACTGCACGCAGTAATCCCAAGTCCGATACCTGCTGCTGAGGGAATTTCTGAAGTCGGTAAAACCATGCTCCCGGAACAGCGACTCGATGATTTCGGGAACAGTCTGGTTCTGGAAAATCCGGCAATCGGAGGTCTGGGTGAGAAACCACAACCAGGGACTGAGCATCGCCCGGTAGACGCCATAGCGCATTCCGCGCATTCCGAGATAATGGAAGCGAGTGACAAAACCATTGAAATAACGGATCCCACCCCCCCGCGCCTCCGGTAACTGCACGCGGACCGTCACGTTTTTGCCGAGCAACTCCGACAATTCGATGTCCGTACGCTCGCTGTACAGCTCCAGATCAAACTCAAACAGAGAACTGAGCTGCTCGGTGGCGGTCATCCGAGCGAAAACCAGGACATCCTCGCCCAGCGGGGTGTTGACCGCAATCAACCGGTGTTTTTGCGTAATGGCCAATTTCTCGTCCCTCCATGCGTGCCACTATCTGATCAGTGTAGCGTAACTCCATGCGAAAAACCGGCCATCCCCCCTCTATCAAGCCGGATTCACACTAGACTTCATGCATCGCCCGCTTCCCCGGAGACCCCACGCCATGCCTGGCCGAATGGAATTTGACTTTACCCTGCCCAAGTCCACCGCAACCCCAACCCACCGGGACCCCACCGCGTCGCCGCGCATTCTGATCATGGCCGATTTCAGCGGGCGCGGTTCGCGCGAAGCGCCCGTCGCCAGGCCGGATTTCGCCAGTCGGCCCCTGCTGGCGCTCAACGTAGATCACTTCGATACCATCATGGCCCGGTTGGAACTCATACTGCAGCTACCGCTGGCGACGACCGGTGCGAACTTCACGATCCGCTTTGCTCAGCTCGACGATTTTCACCCTGACGCACTCTACCAGCGGCTGGATCCCTTCCAGACCTTGCGCCGCACCCGCGCCCGCCTGCTCGATCCGGCCCATTTTGCCCAAGCGGCAGCCGAATTGGCCCCCCTGGCGGTACCGGAACCGGCCCATTCCGGGCCAACTGTCCCCGCCGAAGGCGAAGCAACCCTGCTCGAACGCCTGCTGGGCCGCGCGCCGGCCGCGCCACCCGCCGCCCAACCTGCCGATGTGGGAGCAACCGCCATCCAGACCTGGCTGCGAGCCATCGTGCAACCACACATCGTCCATACTGATCCGCGCCAATCGGCTTGGGTAGCGGCCGTGGACGCCGCAATTGGCGACCAGATGCGTGCGATCCTGCATCACCCAGCGTTCCAGGCTCTTGAAGCCACCTGGCGTGGTGTGCATGGCCTGGTCACCAATCTCGACGACGACGCCGCCCGCGTTTTCTTGCTCGATGTGACCCAACAAGAACTGCTGCTCGACCTGCGCGCGGCTGGCGGCAAACCAGCGGCGACCGACCTCCATACCCTACTAATCGAGCGCGGGGTGCGAATGCCCGACGGCGAGCCGTGGACGTTGTTGATCGGCGACTACGCCTTTGGCCCGGCGCCGGAAGACATCGCATTGCTGGCGGCCCTGGGTTCGTTGGCCAGCCAGGCCGGCGGCCCGTTCCTGGCGGCGGCCAAACCGGAACTAGTAGGCTGCGAATCGACAGCGGCGCTGGTCGATCCGGCGCGCTGGTCGCCATTACCGACCGAAACCGAACAGAACTGGCTGGCGTTGCGCCGATGCGAGATCGCGCCCTGGCTCGGTCTAGTCTTGCCGCGTGTTTTATTGCGCCTGCCCTACGGAAAAAAGACCGATGCGGTCGAAACGTTCGCCTTCGAGGAGATGCCGGGGGGCCGCGATCCTGAAGCGTACCTCTGGGGCAGTCCAGCCTTGCTCTGCGCGCGGTTGATCGCGGCGGCATTCGCGGAAAACGGTTGGGATTTTAACCCCGGTGACGTTCTGGAACTCGATGACTGCCCCGTTCACATCTATGAAGAAGCCAGCGAACGGCTGATGCAACCCGCTACCGAGGTTTTGTTAGGCGAACGGGCCATGTTGGAGATTCTGGCCCGCGGCCCGATGGCGTTGCTGGGTCATCGCCAGCGCAACGCGCTGCGGCTGGCGCGGTTTCAGTCGCTGGCCGATCCGCCGATGGCGCTGGCCGGCGTGTGGCGGTCCTGAGACACCTCGTCAACCATCTGGCCCGCGGAAACCAGTGGTTCCCCGGCGCGAGCCAAGTCTGGCAGCTGGTTGTCCGCGTAGCGCAACACGTCGGCCAGCTCCCGTTGCAGCGCCTGGACTGCGGGTTCCAACTGCTGGATACGCCGCTCCAGGCGATCCAGGCGGATATCCTGCCATTCCGGGTCCTTTAACACCGCGTCCATCGCTTCTTCCAACTCGGTCAGCCGTTGCTCCATGGCGTGACTCACCCGCAGCAACGACCGGCCGCTGCCCGTGGTTTGCCCCCCCCCACCGCTGGGGGAGCGCCTATCCTGATCGATCTCGCGCCCGACCGCTTCGACGACATCCAGGGAAAACTCGCGTAGCTCCTCCAAAAACCCATAAAGCAGCAACCGGTCGCAAAAGACGTTCACTCGCCGGGGAACCCCTTCCGTGTACCGATAGACCGCCCCGAAAGCCTCATTCTTGAAATGCGGCTCGCTGCCCTGCCAACCCACCACATGCAAACGGTGCTCGATGTAATCACGGGTTTCCGCTTCGCTCAGCGGAGTGAGGTGGCAAGACGCGATGACCCGCTGCCGCAACTGCTCTATGCTTGGATCTTGCAGGGTAGCGCGAAATCCCTCCTGCCCTAACAGGAAGCTTTGCAACAGGGGCGTCGCAGCCACCTGGAAATTCGACAACATCCGCAGTTCTTCGAGCGATTCGACCGGCAGGTTCTGCGCCTCATCTACCACCAGTAACACGCGCCGTCCCCGCCGGGCGTGCTCGCGCAGAAAATCCTCAAATCGCCTGAGCAGCGCCGCCTTGCCCACATTTTCGTAAGGCAGGCCGAACGCCGCCACCACGCTGCGCAACATCTCGTCAGCCGCCAACTGGGTTGTAACCAGTTGAGCGGCCACAACCCGGTCGAGGTCGAGTTCCTCGAACAAGCTCTTGACCAGCGTGGTCTTGCCGGTACCGATGCCGCCGGTCACCACGATAAAGCCTTCGCCCTGGCTCAACCCGTAACGCAGATAGGCCAGCGCCCGGCTATGCGTGCGGCTGCCGAAAAAGAAGCGGGGATCGGGACTCAGCTGGAAAGGCTTGGCGCTGAAGCCGTAGTAATCGGTATACATGCGTGACTCAGAATCTCAGGCTGAAGCGAACGTTGAGCCGGTTTTCGCGAAAGCTCAGGTCGCTGGGATCGGCATCGTTCCGATAGTAGCGATAACTGATCAAACCGCCTGAATTGGGGGTAAACACCCGAGCCAGTCCAATCACTGAAACCCAATAATCATTCTGCTGCTCCTCCCCCGGCTCGTCGTGCTCCCAACCAGTTCCGAGAAACGATGCAGTGCGTGGCGTGAACCGCCAGGTCCAGAGTACGCCAGCGCCATAGGCGGTTTCGTTGTCGGCGGGATCCTGGAACTCGCGGCTTTCATGGAAGGCGTTAAACCCCAAGCTGTTGCGGCGGTGCTGATAAGTCACGCCCGCATCGAAACGCTTGCGCAAAAAATCCTGATCGCTCAGTCCGAAGGGTCCGCTGGAAACCGGCGGCTGCCCATCTAAACCCGGTTGATTGGTAAGCGACTGCTGGGTATTGGTCACCTCCTCGGTGTAGCTCGCCGTCCAAACGCCGTAATGACTGTGGTGATTGAACGACCCCTCCCAGCGCACGCCCGGGCTTTCCCCCACTGCCTGATCGCGCCGGCTAATGCGCAGGTTGGTGCGCGCGGAGGGATTCCATTGCAAGGCGACCTCATTGACATTCCAGCCATACAGACCGCTTAGGCTGATGAATCGGCTCGGCGTCCAGACAGCGCCCAACCCCCAATAGCCTCCGTTTTGATTATCCTCGAAGGTACTCAACTCATTGTTCTCGTAACCCGCCTCAGTCCGCAGCGCCCACTGGGAATTCAGTTGGTAGTTCAATTGGCCCGCCACGCGCTCCCGCCGATCCTCATTGCCATCGGTGGAATCCCCATCCTCAACCTCTCCCTGATCCTGATCCTGCCGCTGATAAAAATAATCGAGATTCCAGGTTAACAAGCTAAAGCGATGGCCATTGGTCAGATTGAATTCGATGGTATTGGTCTGGCTGTCGAGCGTCTCCACGTCAGCGGCGGGCGCCTCCGGTACACCATCAACCCCCTGCTGCCCGGAATAGCGTACATCTTCGTAGCGATAACGCAGCAATGCTTGCGCCCAGCCGCCAAAATTCTGGCGCCAGTAGGGACTAAGGCCAAAGTTATACGAAGTGGTTTGATTGCCGGTCAGGGCCAGGTCGCTGAATAGACCAATCGGATTGAACAAATCCTCGCCGCCAGGCAACCCAAGATTCAGACTGCCGAACATGCTCTGGGCAAACCCCGCCCCACTGGTCGAACCCAGGCCACCGGCATCCACCCGACCGCGAGAGGTTATTGGCACCTGCTCGATCAAGCCGGAGGCGTCCAGAAACAGGTGGCCTTGGTAGAGTTCGGCAGTTCCAAACGCCTGCAGGTTATGGTTGATCGTGTTGGCGTCGCCGTTCTGGGCATACATCAATCCCTGTGCGGTGTAATCCAGGCGGAGACTCAACCGCCCACCTTCCTTGCGAACGGAAATGCCCGGATCCACCTGCCAGACCCAGTCGTCTTCCGCCTCATCCGACGGCGCAAGCCGAATGTTATCGGAGTAAGTGGCGCCAACGCTCAATCGCGGGGTGATCCGCCACCCCTCCAACACCCTATCGGTTGCCTGCGCGCAGCACAGCGAGCTGAAACCTAACAGCAACAAACCAGGCACGACAGGCCAGAACGAAATTGCCGGTCGGCGTTGGATCGGGGTTAGTTTGCGATTCATCCGGGGTGCTTGCCTTGGTGGTCGGCGACACCTTTGTCGCTGTCGGGACCGTAACCATACCCATACCCGTAGCCGTGGGAATCCGCGCCGAAAAAAGAATGGGACTTGTTCAGTACAAATCCCACGATCTGATGGTTGGGATCGAGCAGGTCCAGAGCCGCCTTGACCTGGGACTGGGGAGTGCGTTCGGCCTCAACCACCAAGAGGATCTGTCCCATCAGGCTGGCCAGGATGCTGGCCTCAGTCGTCATCAGCAGCGGTGGAGCATCGAAGATGATGATGCGGTCGGCGTAGCGATGGCTCAATTCAGCCGCAAGCTTGCGCATTCTCTCGCCGGCCAGCAATTCCGCGGACAGGTGATATTGGCTGCCGGCGGGCAGGAGAGTCAGCGAGGGTACGTTGGTGTCCACCAACACGTCGGCCAAGTCCAGCTGATCGTTGACCAGATAATCCACCAAGCCCAGTTCCGCCTCGAACCCCAGCGTGCGATCCATCGCAGGCTTGAGCACGTCGGCATCCACCAGTAACACGGTCCGGTTCCGTTCGGAGGCAATGCTCAGGGCCAGATTGCAGGCCGTAAAGGTCTTACCCTCGCCCGGTCGGGCGCTCGTCGCCATGATCAGGTTCGGATGTTCGACCGACATGGCGCCTCTGCCATCGGCATTAAGGAGGAGGGGCCGTTTGATGTGGCGATACTCTTCCTTGAGCCGACTGCGCTGGGTATCGGGCGCCAGAAGCCCTGCGGCACGGATTCGCTCGAAATCCAGGGTCGCCGACCGCTGGGTGCGTTTGGCGGACCCCGGCACTGCGGCGGCCACTAAGTCAGCGGAAGCCATCGTCGAATGGGCCATCCGTTGAATCACGCCTTCATCTGGCGGGGAAGATAGCGGCGGCGGAGACCGAACCGGGCTGCGCGGCCTGGCCAACATGGCTTTTTCAATGCTGTCCATCGGTTCTCTTTATAAATACAGTCTCGTTAAAGTTGGAACGGCACCAGGAGATTGAGTTTTTGCGCCACGGCCAAACCCACAAAGGTCAACAACAACATGCCCACCAGCGAGACGTACATCATTGTTTGCGACCGCGCACGGCGCTGGGCCGCCGGCGATAGCACCAGGCCAACGCTGCCGAATACCGGGATATCCGCGATCCGCATGAGGCTGCGGCGACTGTCGAAGGTCGGCCACAATTGCGCGATCAGGAGCGCCAACCCCACCCCAGCGCCCAAACCGGCGCCCAGCACCATGGCCATCAACAGGAACCGCCTGGGTCCGGTGGGTTTCAGAGGCACTTGCGGGGGGTCGATAATCTTGAAACGAATGTCCTGCTTGGACTGCTCGGCCTCCTGGGACAAGCGGGCCGACTCTCGCCGGGCGAGCAGTTGATCGTATTGCTGGCGATTGACCTCGTAGTCGCGATTCAATGCCGCCAATTCGGCTTCAATCTTCGGGAGGGTGCTGATTTGTGCCTGCAATTCCTGATACCGCCTCACGTACTCATCGGCTCTCGTCCGCAGCGAGGCGATATTCGCCTCCTCTTCCGCTATCCTGACCTTTAGCTGCTGATAGACGGTATTGACATTCTGCCCTCGTGTACTGCCACCGCTCTCGGCAAGGCTGGCCGCATACCGCACACGGTCTTGTTCGCGCTGCTTCTTGAGGTCGGTAATGGTTTTTTTCAAAATATCGACATCTGGATGCTTTTCGGTGAATTTAATCAACAACTCATCCAGATTCTGTTCCAAGGTCTGGATGCGTTGGTCGATGGGCAAGACCACTACTTCGCTATCGCCTCTAAGCTGTTGCTGCAAGGCATCCTGGAGTTGCCGCTGCAGAGAATTACGGCGATTCTCCGCCTGGGTCAGTTCCAGGCGGACCGCGGAAATATCGGTGGCCGCTTGCTGCAGGCGGGCATTATAGGTTTGGCCTTCTGAAGGCATCCGACCCACGTTCCTGAGCTTGAATTCCTTGAGCCGGTTTTCGGCTTCCCGCAGTCGGGTTTCGTATAGACCAGCTTGTTCGTCCAGAAACCGCCGAGCAGCTTCGGCATCCTCCTTGGTATCGCCTACCAGATTGAACTGAAACACATCCACCACGGCCTGAATCACTTGCTTGGCCAAGCGCGGGTCGCGATCCTCAAAGGCAATGCTGTACAGATTTGGATTTTCCCTGCCATATCCCTGTAAATTGATCTGTCCATTCAATTCCCTTAGCAACCGATCCATAGCCACGGGATCGTTCTTAACCTTCGTATCCAAACCAGACGCTCGGGCAATTTGTTCCAGGTTCGGGCGGCTGAGCAGAGTTCGGGCAACCAACCCTACCTGGGCGTCCGGGTTCGCCTCCACCGCCAAGCCCTGCAACAGAGGGCGCAGAATGGACTGGGTATCCACGAACACGCGGGCGGTAGCCCGATATTGGTCGGGCAGAATACTGACCACGACCCATCCGAGCACGCAAACCAGCCACGCACAACCCAGGGCATACCAGCGATTGCGCCAAATACCACGAAGGTAATCAAACACCTGTTGAACGATTTCGTTCATCGCCGCGTTCTCCGCCTCCGTCGGTACCGCCCACTTAGAACCAGGCTTCCGGTACGATCAGGATATCCCCCGGCAACATATCCACATTGGCGGTGATATCCCCATTGAGCAGGTCAGCCGTCCGCACTCGATATTCCTGCTGCTTGCCGTCCACGACGCGCACCAATCGGGTGCTGTTGCCATCGGCGAACTGGGTCAACCCACCGACCGCGATCATAACGTCCAGCAGAGTCATTTTCTGTCGATAAGCGATGGCCTGCGGCTGGGTGACCTCGCTGCCCTGACCGCCCTGACCGCCCTGAGCCCCCCGGCCTACCTGTCCGATCACTCGAATCTGTTCGCTGTAGGGTCCGATCCCGTTGGCGATGATTACGGTGACGATCGGCTGGCGGATATAGGTTTCCAGTGCCTTTTCCAAATCGCGGGCCACCTGGTTGGGTGTTTTGCCGCTCGCCTGCAAATCCTCCACCAGTGGGGTCGTGATCTTGCCATCTGGACGGACGGTCACCGTCTGCGAGACTTCTGGATTGCGCCAGACGAAAATCTGTAGTTGATCGCCCGGTCCTATCAGGTAACTATAGGTCTCTGGCGAAGTGGTATGGGAACTATAAGCCGTCGAGGGCGGTAAATCCTGCTGGCTGGCGCAAGCACCAAGAACGAGCACCAATGTAACCAACATACTGATATTTTTTAATTTTCCTGAAATCCCCAGCTTTTGTATCTCCATCAAAGCCCCCATGCCATCGGCGATTGTGATGTGACGACCCTAGCGCCACAGTTCGGTCAAACTGGAACTTCCCGCCCGCGCCACCGCCAAACTGGCAACCGGCGGCAGTAAGAAACCAAAGCCAAAGCGCCAAATATATTTCAAAGTACATTAAGCAGTTTATACATTCTCCAGTTTTTGACCACTCCGAAAAAAACATGGCCTCATCGCCCCCCTTCATCGTGCTCCGCAACCTGCGCAAGCATTATACCGAGGGCGACCATCCGCGAATCATTTTCGCCGACCTGAACCTGGACATCGGGCGGGGCGAGTTCGTCGCCCTGCTCGGTCAGTCCGGTTCCGGTAAATCCACTTTGCTCAACCTGCTGGGCGGCATCGACTTGCCGGACGCCGGCCAGATTTGCATCGGCGACCGGATGTTGACTGCTTTGTCCGAGGTCGAACGCACCCGGTTCCGCCGCCGGCATATCGGTTTTGTATTCCAGTTTTTCAATCTGATCCCAACCCTGACGGTCGCGGAAAATCTGTTGCTACCGCTGGAACTGAATGGTCTGACGACGCCGGAGCAACATGACCGAGCGCTGGAATTACTGGACCAGGTTGGACTAAGCAACCGCCGTGCCAGTTTCCCGGAACGGCTGTCCGGCGGCGAGCAGCAGCGACTGGCTCTGGCCCGGGCGCTGGTGCATGGTCCCTGGCTGCTGCTGGCCGACGAACCGACCGGCAACCTCGACGCCACCACCGGCGAACGCATCCTGGAACTGCTGTTGACTCTGCACCGGCAAGCGGAAACCACCATGGTCCTGGTCACCCACAGTCGGGAAGCCGCCGCCCGCGCTGACCGGATTCTGGTATTGGACGCCGGGCAAATTCGGGAACGGACCCGGTGACGCCGCTGCTCTGGCGGGCGCTGCTGCGCCATCCGCTGCGCCATCCCTGGCAGCTTGGGCTGGCGATTCTCGGCATTGCGCTTGGGGTGGCGGTAGTGCTGGCGGTGGATCTGGCCAACGCCAGCGCGCGGCGCAGTTTTGATCTGGCCATGAATCGCCTCGCCGGTCATACCACTCATCGCCTGGTCGGCGGGCCACAGGGCGTACCCGAAGCCGTCTACGTCTGGCTGCGTCTGGAACGTGGCCTCCGCCAGGTGGCTCCTGTGGTCACCGGCACCCTGTCGCGCGCCGACCAGCCCGGACAATTATTCCAAATCCTCGGTATTGATCCCTTCGCCGAAGCTCCATTTCGCGATCCTGCCGCGGATGTTACTGGCAGCAATTTCGATCTGCGGGCGCTGCTGCTAAGGCCGGACGCCGCCCTGCTGTCGACCTCGCTGGGTAGCCAGGTCACGCTACGACAGGGCGAGCAGCATTTCACCCTGCACCGCGCCGGCACGCTGAGTGGGCCAGAGATGGACGGTCTGATCATCACCGACATCAGCACTGCGCAAACCCTGCTGGGCCAGCCGGGCCGACTCAGCCACATCGACCTGATCCTGCCGGAAGGCGCCGCCGGTGAAACGCTGGCCCATGAACTGCGCGCCGGGCTGCCCCCGGACCTGCGGCTGGAACGGCCCACGCAACGCAACCGGGCCACGGTGGACCTCAGTGCCGCATTTTCGCTAAATCTGACCGCCATGAGCCTGCTGGCGCTGGTGGTGGGCCTGTTCCTGATCTACAACGCCATCCGCTTCTCGGTGGTGCAACGCCGCGCCCTGCTGGGCATGCTGCGGGCGCTGGGCGTCAGCCGTCGGGAACTGCTCCTCGGCGTTCTGGGCGAGGCGCTGCTGCTCGGTCTGGTGGGCACTTTGTTCGGCGGACTGCTGGGGCTGTGGCTCGGTTCCGGGCTGGTGCATCTGGTCACCCGCACCATCAATGATTTGTACTACGTGCTCAGCGTCCGCGAGTTTTTCATCGATCCCTGGTCGCTGACCAGGGGCGCGACGCTGGGGTTGCTGGCGACCTTGGCGGCGGCTTGGCTGCCGGCATGGGAAGCCGCCGCCGTCCCCCCCGGCCTGACGTTGAGCCGCGCTCATCTGGAAAGCCGCTGGCGAGCTGCCCTGCCCCGTCTGGTTCTGATCGGACTGGCGCTGCTGAGCAGCGGTGGGCTAATTCTGGCGTTTTCGCACGCACTGGTTTCGGGCTTCGCCGGGCTGTTTCTGCTGATCCTCGGCTGCGCACTGCTGACGCCGCCGGCCGTGGTCGGTCTGGTGCGATTGAACCGACCGCTGGCCTCCCGGCTGGGCCTGCTGGCGCGGATGGCCAATCGCGATGTCGCCCGCCATCTCAGCCGCACCGGCGTCGCGGTGGCGGCATTGATGGTGGCGTTCGCCACCACGGTTGGCGTGGGGGTGATGGTGGACAGCTTCCGGGGCGGGGTGACGATCTGGATCCACGATCTGCTGAACGCCGACCTGTACCTTGCGCCACCCGCCATGGAGGATGGCGGTAGTTCGGAGACCGTGCGGCCAGCGGCGCTGACGGCCATGCGCGAGACGCTGGGCGTGGCGGCGGTTTCCACCTACCGAAGGTTCGCGGTCGATCTCGACGGTCGTCCCGTCCAAGTCATGGCGGTAGACCTGGCTCCAGAGTCTCAGACTGGCTATCACCTCATCAGCGGCGATCCCGCGACCAGCTGGCGCGCGTTCCAAACCGGCGAAGCGATCCTGATTTCCGAACCGCTGGCTTACCGCCTTGGCTTGCGGACTGGCGACGCGCTGGACCTGCCCACCGACCGGGGAATACGGCGGTTCGCCATCGCCGGCGTGTTTCTCGATTATGGTTCCGAACATGGACGCATTCTGCTGCCCCGCTCCGCCTACGAACGCGACTGGAACGAACCGACGGTCGGTTCGACGGCGGTATTCGCCGCGCCGGGCGAAAGTCTGACAGCCTTGCGCGAGCGGTTACAGGGCCGGTTGGGATCGATCCAGCCGCTGCTGATTCGCTCCAACCGCGACATTCAGAGTCGCACGCTGGAGATTTTCGACCGGACTTTCACCATCACTCAGGTCTTGCGGCTGCTGGCGATTCTGGTGGCGGTGGTCGGGGTATCGAGCGCGCTGCTGGCCCTGCAACTGGAACGGGCGCGCGAGTTCGCGGTGCTGCGCGCCACGGGCATGACGGCGGGCGAAATCGGCGGGCTGGTGTCGTTGCAGACCGGGTTCATGGGGACCGCCGCCGGCTTGCTGGCCCTGCCGACCGGGTTGTTACTGGCGGGAGCACTGATCTTCGTCATCAACCGGCGGGCGTTCGGCTGGAGTCTGCCGTTCGAGGTGAACCCGATGCTGCTGCTGGAAACCCTGGTGCTGGCGATCCTCGCCGCCCTGCTGGCCGGCCTGTACCCGATCTGGCGCATGGCTCGCGCCCGGCCCGCCGACGCGCTGCGGACGGAATGAGCCTAAAGCAGCTGGACATCCAACGGACGCCCCGCGTCCCGAGAGGGCAAACATGCTCGAACCCATCGAAAAACCGGTCGCCTTGCCCGAGGCGGAGGTGCAATGGACCCTGCCCCCCGGATTCCCACCGGCGCGGAACGAATCGCCTCGGAACAAGAGCAGGTGGCGCAGGAACGCCAGCGCGCTGAACGGCTGGCGGCAAAGCTGCGCGAACTGGGTATCGAGATGGACTGACTGGAAAACGGCCAGCGTGAAAATCCGGCGCCTGTGGCGATGGAGCGGCGGGTTGCTCCTGGGGCTGGGCCTGATCGCGCTCGCAATGCTGGTCGCGCGCGCCCAGCAACCCCAGCCCTCCAGCGGCGTCGCTGTGAATTCAGCCTTGGGCAGAGACGATCACACCGGCTATCAGCGCGCCTATCAACCCCGCCCCTTCGAGTTCCCCGCCGATCATGGGCCGCACCCGGAATTTCGCAACGAATGGTGGTACGTGACCGGCAACCTGGCCGATACCACGGGCCGGCCATTCGGTTACCAATTGACGATCTTTCGCATCGCGTTGTCACCGACCGCGCCGCCGATGGATTCGCCTTGGCGCACCAACCAGGTCTACATGGGCCATTTCGCACTGACGGATGTCGCTGGTCACCGCCATTACGGTTTCGAGCGCTTCAGCCGGGGCGCGCTCGGGCTGGCGGGCGCACAGGCGACACCGTTTCGCGTTTGGCTGGAAGACTGGGCGCTGACCGGCGCGGAAACCGATCTCTTCCCGCTGCGCCTTCGCGCCCGAGAGGGTGAAATCGCCCTCGATCTGACGCTGGACGCCGGTAAGCCCGTCGTGTTGCAAGGCGACCGGGGGCTGAGCCAGAAAAGCGCCGAACCGGGCAACGCCTCCTATTACTATTCCTGCACCCGCCTCCCCACTCAGGGCGCGGTCAGCGTCGGCGGGCAGAGTTTCACCGTCGGCGGCGCGAGCTGGCTGGACCGGGAATGGAGCACCAGCGCGCTGGGGCCGGAGCAGAGCGGGTGGGACTGGTTCGCGCTGCAACTGGACGACGGGCGGGATTTGATGTTCTACCGGCTGCGCCGCAAGGACGGCGGCATGGACTCATTCAGCATGGGCGTGTTGGTCGAAACCGATGGCCGGGCGCGACGGCTGCGCGGAAACGAGGTGGAAGTGCAACCACTCGGCGAGTGGATCAGCCCCGATACCCACGATCATTACCCCGCCGGTTGGCGGCTGAGTCTGCCCGCCGAAAACCTTGATCTGACCGTGACACCGAAAGTGGCCAACCAGGAAATGCGGCTGACGGTGCGCTACTGGGAAGGCGCGGTCGCGGTGAACGGGCGGGCCGGTGACCGCGTGGTGAACGGCCAGGGCTATCTGGAGATGACCCGGTACGCTCCGCGCTGAGGCATGGTCAAGGCACTTTCAATCCCGCATAATCGCCGCGCTTTCAGGTTGCTCGCGTGCGCGCATCCTGTCGCACCCCAATTCACTTCACATCGCTTCCCAGGTTCAACCATGGATTCAACCTCTACGTCTCCGCCACCCTGTCGTCGCTCAAAACTCCCCGGATTGCTCTGGTTCGTCGCGTTGGCCCTGCTCACAGCGCGCAGCGCCCCGGCCGGCCTGTTTGAGGAGGGGGACATTCTGATGGTGCAAGCGGCGCCCGGTGTCATCCATTTCAACCCCAGCCCCGAACATGCCGATTATTCGTGGGTGGTCGGCGCGGAGTTGATATTCCCTTCGCGTTGGCTGATAGGAGGAGCCTATTTCAATAACAGTTTCGATCAGAGATGCCAGTACTATTACTTTGGAAAATCCTGGCCGCTGGATTTCATCAGCGATAACGAGTACTTGAAAAATATGTACTTCAAGCTGACCGGCGGCATCCTGCTCGGCTACAAGGAACCCTATGAGGACAAAATTCCATTCAACAATAATGGCGTAGCGCCAGGTGTCGTACCGGGATTGGGCTATCAATTCGGGGACTTCAACGTTCAACTCAATCTTCTCGGTGGAGCAGGGTTGATGTTTACCTTCGGCTACAATCTTATTCAATGGTGATGGACCGGGGGATGAACTTACCGCGGAAAACCGAGCATATAATGGCCAGTGGATCGATAAAAAGAATCCATTTTATTCTTACCAGTCTACTGGGGTTTTTAATTGATCTGGGAATCATCAATCTCCTTTACAACCAAGATTTTTCGCTCAGTTTCGCTCATATTATAAGTTTTACTATGGCAGCGCTAATAAGCTGCTTTTTTAGTTGGGCTTGGTCATCCAAAAATTTATTTATTCAATCAAAGCCAAGACTGTTTGCAAGATTTATTACTGTCATCCTGTTAATATTATTCTTGCGCGGAGGAATCCTGGCAGCTTTGATTCAGTTGCTTGATTCCTCACCTAAAACGGCATTTTTTATTTGCGCAATAATTTCTTCCATACTAAGCTGTATCGGTAATATTTCTCATACTTTCTTGCAGCAAGCGAGTGATAAGTTTTCAGAAAAAGAATGGTATTATTTTATTGCCAGCGCTATCATTTATTCATTACTACTACGACTGCTTTATCTAGGCATACCAGAGCTGTTTTACGAAGAAGCATACTATTGGAACTACGCAAAACATCTGGATATTGGATACCTGGACCACCCACCCATGGTTGCCTGGATCATAGGGTTATTCACCAATCTGATGGGCAACAATGAATTTGCAGTTCGTTTTGGCGCCTTCATCTGCTGGTTTATCACAGCCTATTTTTCTCACAAGCTGGCTCGGAGTATCCATGGCGGATCGAGCCAGGCAATTTTATTGATTGCAACGCTACCCGCTTTTTTCGCCGCTGGCTTGGTCATGACTCCTGACGCGCCGTTGGTAGCCTGCTGGGTGGCGGCGCTTTACTATCTTTATCAGGCGTTAATCCACGAGCGGCGGGTGGCCTGGTTAGGGGCAGGGGTCTCCATTGGTTTAGGGATGCTTTCAAAATATACCATTGCCCTGCTGGGTCCTGCCGCTTTGTTATTCATTCTTGCCGATCGCCATTCCAGGAAATGGATATTTCGACCAGAGCCTTATCTGGCCATCATCCTCGCCATGATCCTGTTTTCACCCGTCATCATTTGGAATGCGGGGCACGAATGGGCCTCATTTTTGTATCAGAGCCGCGACAGGGCAGTCGAGCATTTTGAATTTTCCCTGCCCGACTTTTTAGTTAACATATTGCTGATCATAACACCGACTGGATTTCTCTCAGCAGTTGCAGTTCTATTATATAGGAAAGCGGTTATCCCTGGAAACGGCGCCACATCCAGAAATGCGATTACCGAGACCGCAAACCGCAGCCAATTTCTTCTCTTCATGCTCACCTTCTTTCCGATCACCGTTTTTTTTGCGCTGAGTTTATTCAGAGAAACTAAATTTCATTGGACGGCTCCCTGCTGGCTGGGTATTGTACCCTACATGGCCTTGATCGCAAATCAGAATTCACGATTTGGCGCCAACAAATTACTTGAATGGAGTCGGCGCGCGTGGCCAGCGACCATTGTCACCTGTTTGATCTTTTACGGCGCCGCCTTGCATTATCTGAGTCTTGGACTTCCTGGAGTTCCTTATCCAAAAAACTCGTTTCTGCTGGGATGGCAAAGCTTCGGGCGCGAAATTGAAGCATTAGTGGAGCAAATGGAACATGAAACGAATGACAAAATATCGGTAGTTGGCATGGACCGAAACAGAATCGCCAGCGGGCTTGCATTTTATCGCACTAAAGCCATCGAATCCTCGAGTGAATCCGCTGACCGAAAACCTGCATTCGAAACCTCCAGTTGGCATTTGTTCGGTGGAAAAAGCCTGATGTATGAGCACTGGTTCCCCCTCCAGGAGCAGAATGGCAAGGCTCTGCTGCTGGTCAGCAAGAGCACCGACAACCTGACTGGTAATCATGTACTCTCACGGGCGCGGCAGGCGGAAGATATTAAAAACATAACTTTTTGGAAAAACGGCAAGCCGGCGGGCCTTTATTATTATCGCCTGGTGAAAGGCTATCGCAGCAACCAATCTGAAGGTAATGAGTCAATAGTTATACCTGGTAATTGATTTTTCCAAAACCTCATGCATTCTTTGAATCGCAGAATCAGCTCTCTCATTTCCATCAATTCGATCAAGCTGTTATTTCGGATCGTGGTAACCCTATCGATTTTTATCGTTATCCTGCGTTCCATCGACATCGATCAGGTTTGGAAGACACTCAGCCAAGTTAGATTGGAGCTGTTGTTGGCAGCATTGCTCGCACAGTTTGGCAGCACCAGCCTGTCAGCCTATCGTTGGCAGTTGGTTATGCATAATCTGGATTTTGGTCAACCCTTTTCATTTTACTGGCGCAGCTATTTCAAGGCATCCTTCTTCAATCAAGGATTGCCGACCAGTATTGGAGGCGATGCGTTCAAGGTGCTTGATGTGGCCGGCCAGGGATTCCGTAAACGGGATGCTCTGTATGGCATCATGCTGGACCGGGTCACCGGCCTTGCCGCCTTGATGTGGTTGAATCTTGCGGCGTACCTGTTCAACCCTGATCTTCTGCCAGACCCGATCTATCGCCTGACCTTGCTGCTCGTGGTTAGCAGTCTGGTCGGATTTGTGGCCGTGTCTTCCATGAGGTATCTGCCATCGCTCGACGCCCACCCTCAATTAAGGATCGTAAGAACCCTATCGGAACGGCTGCATCAGGCTTTTCTGAACCATCGTATCCTATTGATCGGGTCATCTGTTCTAATTCCTGTACTGGCCATACTAAGTTTTTTTACAACTGGTTTGGCTCTGGGCTTGCATTACGGTCTGACAACCTATTTTATCATCGTGCCGCCAGCGATTTTTCTAACGATTATCCCGGTTTCCCTGGCTGGCTGGGGCATACGCGAAGGAGCCTTGGTAGCTTTGTTTTCGTTGATCGGCGCTGATAAAGCAACCATTTTGACCCTGTCGATTCTTTATGGACTGATGCAGATTGTTGTCAGTCTACCCGGCTTTATCATCTATCTCGGCGGTCACAAACACCCTTTATGAAAATCGATACCATGCGGAAAGTAGATTATTTCGCCGGAATCCCATTATGTTTTCTGGCGACTCTACTGATTCATTTTTTCAGCCTGTTCACTGGGCGATCCTTTCAGACTTCCCGCAGGGTTCTATTCATCGAATTATCTGAGATGGGCAGCGCCATCCTGGCTGATCCCGCCATGAGGAAAATGCAGCAAGCAGGCGATATTGAATTGTATTTTCTGATTTTCAAATCCAATGTGGCCAGCCTGCGCCTGTTGAACACCATACCGGAAACTCGTGTGTTCACGATCCGTGCGGATGGCTTGTTAAATCTTGCTGTCGATAGCCTGCGCTTTCTTGTCTGGGTCCGTCAGCGCAAGATCGACACCGTCATTGATCTGGAACTTTTTTCACGCTATAGCGCCTTGCTGACGGGTTTATCCGGTGCCGAAAAGCGGATTGGCTTTCATGCCTTTTACAATGAAGGTTTGTATCGAGGCGGCATGTTGACCCATCGAGTGGCTTATAACTCCCACTTGCATATCGCCAGGAACTTTATCGCACTGGTCAACGCCGCCTTGGCGGGGCGGGAAGAACTGCCCTTTTCCAAAACCCTGATCGATGACAGCGAAATCAAACTGGCCCAAGCCGAAGTGGACGAAACGGCAATGGCAGCGATACGCGAGCGCATCCGCGGCGAATATCCGGCCTATGATCTAATGCGCCACCGGCTTGTGTTGATCAATCCCAACGCCAGCGATCTGCTGCCACAACGCCGCTGGATGTCCGACCATTTCGTGGCGGTGATGCGCGGGTTGCTGGCCGAATACGATGACGCGCTGGTTTTAATCACCGGCGCTCCAGCCGAACGTTTGGAGGCGGAGGCGCTCAAACAGCAGGTGGCGCACGAGCGTTGTGTCAATTTTGCTGGCCGCCAGCAACTCGAGGAATTGCCGGCGTTGTATTCGATCGCCGAACTCCTGTTAACCAACGATTCGGGGCCTGGTCATTTTTCGGCGGTGACGAAGCTTCGCACCTTCGTCATCTTTGGCCCGGAAACACCCCATCTTTATGGTTCCCTCGGCAACAGCACCCCGATTTATGCGGGTCTTGCCTGTTCGCCCTGCGTGAGCGCGGCCAACCATCGCAAGACGCCCTGCACCGACAACGTGTGCCTGAAGGTCATCCGGCCCGAAACCGTGCTGGAACGGTTGCGCGATGCGTTGAACGAAAGGCGCCCCGCGTGACAGAGAGCCGCTGATGACCGTCGCCAGCTTCGCCCTGATTCTAACCGGCATGTTGCTCAACGCCGCCGCGCGGCTGTGTCCACCCGCGAGGTCAGCACCTGCATCCCAGCGCTGGCCTACACTTTTTCCGCCTACCCGACCGAGGTCGCAGTCGCCCGCGCCGAACGTGCTGCGGCGAGTCGAAATATCCACTATACAAGCTGATCCGGCTAAACTTTGATCTGGTGACCGGCTTCTCGCTGGCACCCTTGCAGATGTTCTCGCTGGTCGGGATCACCCTGTCGCTGGCGTCGGTGACCTTCGTGGTTGTTCTCGCCATTCGTCGGTCGATCGTCGGCCCGGAAGTAGAAGGGTTATTCACCCTGTTTGGCATCGACTTTCTGCTGATGGGCATCCTGCTGTTCGGCATCGGCCTGCGGGGCGAGTACGTCGGCCGCATCTATCAACAAGTGCGCGAGCGTCCACGTTTCACCATCCAGGGGATTCTGGAGCAGCGCAAAGAGGGAGAATTAAGTCCATGACCCGCGCCGTGGTGTTCGCCTATCACAATGTCGGAGTGCGTTGTCTCAAGGTATTGCTGGCTCACGGCATCGACGTGGCGCTGGTCGTGACGCACGCCGATAACCCGAACGAACTGATCTGGTTCGACAGCGTCGCCGCCACCGCCGTCGATTACGGCATTCCAACGATTACGCCCGAGAACCCCAACACGCCGGAAGAATTGCAGCGTATCCGCGAACTGGCTCCCGATTTCCTGTTCTCGTTCTACTACCGGCAAATGCTGACGCCGGAACTGCTGGCCATCGCCCAGCACGGTGCGCTCAACATGCACAGTTCGCTGCTGCCAAAATATCGTGGCCGGGTTCCGATCAACTGGGCGATCATTCGCGGCGAGACCGAAACCGGGGCGACGTTGCATTACATGGTGGCGAAACCGGATGCCGGCGACATCGTGGCCCAGACCGCCGTGCCGATCCTGCCGGACGATACGGCGCGGGAGGTGCTCGACAAGGTCACGGTAGCCGCTGAAATGACGCTGCATCAGGCTTTACCGGCCCTGATCGCCGGCAACGCATCGCGCATCGCGCAGAACCTGCGCCAGGGCAGTTACTTCTCCGGTCGGAAACCCGAGAACGGGCGTATCGACTGGAGCGAGTCGGCGGTGGGCGTTCATAACCTGGTGCGGGCGGTCGCCCCACCCTACCCGGGTGCGTTCACCACCGTGGCCGGCCAACCGGCGCGAATTCTGAGGACGCGGGTGATGGCGGCGAACGCAATCAGGATACCCGAGCCATTCCTCGAACTGGCCGGCGTCCGGTTGATCGCCCATTGCGCCGGCGGTGGCGCCCTGCAAATCATCGCCCTGGAATTAGACGGCCAACTCACGACTCCGGCGGTGCTGACCGAGTGGCTCGGCCCGGGTCCGTGGCCGCTCGGCGTCTGAAATCGCGTGCAGGCGCCATCCCTGAAGCCCGTCTTTTGCAAACCTCTGGATTGGCATCAACGGTTTGGTCCTGTAAATTTTCCTATGATAAGCGGTTAGCAACCACAACCTGTTGTGCTTGATGTAGTCTTAACCCACTGTGAGTGGTTATGAATGGTCCCCATCACGGAAAATTTACAGAAGGAATAATTTTAGAAATCAGTGCATGCGCGATTACTTTGAGGTCAAGCCCATCAAGTTGGGCTCTCCCCCGAAATAACTTCATCCCCCTTTGTAATTCATTCCTGGAAACCCATGTATCCCGATACCCTGATTGACGCAGCAACCCTGCATGCTCACCTCGATGATCCTCGCTGGGTGGTCGTGGATTGCCGTTTCAGCCTGATGGATACCGAAGCGGGTCACCGCGCCTATCGCGAAAGCCATCTGCCCGGCGCCCGCTACGTCCATCTCGATGAAGATCTGTCTGGCTCGATTACGCCAGCGACCGGACGGCATCCACTACCCGATCCAGTGCGGTTGGCCCGCAAGCTGGGCGACCGGGGGATTGGCCCCGGAACCCAAGTCGTGGCCTACGATGACCTGGGCGGGATGCTGGCAGCGGCGCGGCTATGGTGGGTGCTACGCTGGCTGGGGCACGAGGCGGTGGCGGTGCTGGATGGTGGTTTTCCCGCCTGGCGACGGGCGGGGTTGCCGCTGACCGCCGAATTACCCAGCGTGCAATCAACGACGTTCGATCTCCAGACGAACGATCAGCTTTGGTTGACCGCAGCGCAAGTCTTGGCGTTGTCCGCAGAAAGTGTGGTGCTGGACGCGCGGGCGGCGGCGCGCTTTCGGGGCGAAATGGAGCCGATCGATCCGGTCGCTGGCCACATTCCGGGTGCGGTCAATCTGCCGACGGAAGGCAACCTGACCGCCGACGGTCATTTTCTGCCAGTCGCCAAGTTGCGGGCGCGGTTCGCGGCGACGCTGGGCGAACGGCCGCCGACCACGGTGGTGCATAGTTGCGGTTCCGGCGTGACCGCCTGCCACAACCTGCTGGCGATGGAAGCGGCTGGCCTGCGCGGTTCGCGGCTGTACGCCGGTTCCTGGAGCGAGTGGATCCGCGATCCCGGGCGACCCGTGGCGACCGGGGCCGATTGAATCGCGGATATTCATGAAACCGGCCCGACTGAGAAAAGGCGCGCCGGTTTCTCCAGTTACCGCCGCCCCTTCAGCGCTGCGATGCGCATCCGCAAGGCGTTCAGCTTGATGAAGCCCTCGGCATCCTTCTGATTGTAAGCGCCGGCGTCATCCTCGAACGTGGCGATGTTCATGTCGAACAGGCTGTCGCCGGACTTGCGGCCCGCTACGATGACATTGCCCTTGTACAGCTTGACCCGCACCACGCCGTTCACCGGCGCCTGCGAGGCGTCAATCATCGTCTGCAACATCTTCCGCTCCGGACTCCACCAGTAGCCGTTGTAAACCAGGCTGGCGTAACGCGGCATCAGATCGTCCTTGAGATGCGCGACTTCCCGATCCAGGGTCAGGGATTCCATTGCCCGGTGCGCCTTGAGCATGATGGTTCCGCCGGGGGTTTCGTAGCAGCCGCGCGATTTCATGCCGACGTAGCGGTTTTCCACCAGATCCAGCCGGCCGATGCCGTGCTCGCCACCCAGTTGATTCAGCTGGGTTAGCACGGCGGCGGGCGTCAGCGTCGCGCCGTCGATGGCGACGATATCGCCGTTGCGGTATTCCAGTTCGACGTAGCGCGGCTGATCGGGCGCCTTCTCCGGCGACACCGACCAGCGCCACATCGCTTCCTCCGGCTCGCTCCACGGGTCTTCGAGCACCCCGCCTTCGTAGGAAATATGCAGCAGGTTGGCGTCCATCGAGTACGGCGATTTCGTCCCCCGCTTCATCTCGACCGGGATGTCGTGCTTCTCGGCGTAGGCCAGCAGTTTCTCCCGCGACAGCAGGTCCCACTCCCGCCACGGGGCGATGATCCGGATATCCGGCTTCAGCGCGTAGGCGCCCAGTTCGAAGCGCACCTGATCGTTGCCCTTGCCGGTGGCGCCGTGCGAAACGGCGCCGGCCCCCGTCGCCACCGCGATTTCGATCTGGCGCTTGGCGATCAGTGGTCGGGCGATGGACGTGCCGAGCAGGTATTCGCCCTCGTAGATGGCGTTGGCCCGGAACATGGGGAACACGAAATCGCGCACGAACTCCTCGCGCAGATCGTCGATGAAAATGTTTTCCGGCCGGATGCCCAGTTGGAGCGCCTTGGCGCGCGCTGGCTCCAGTTCCTCACCTTGCCCCAGGTCGGCGGTGAAGGTCACCACCTCGCACTGATACACGTCCTGCAACCACTTCAGGATGACCGAGGTATCCAGACCGCCCGAATAGGCCAGCACGACTTTTTTTACGTCAGACATAATCTTCCCCATGTTACCAGTCGGTTCGTAACCAAGAGCGGCCCGGACCACTCATCGGCCCGAGCCGCCTGCTAGCTTAAGGTTTTACCTTCCTGCGTCAAGGCGCGGTAAGGCTTCGATCCAGATCGCCAAAGCCAATGGAGGCAAGCTCGCAAGTACGAACATGCCAGAAGCGGTATCTCGCGCTACCACCTAAACCGCTGGGTTGGAACAGACCTGGCACGACCGGAACGGCCGGCTCAGCACCCAAGTCTTGAACCAGTATTATGCGGTGGTCACACAATAGCTAACGCCCATCCTCTCACCCGACGAAGCTCGAAGCGTGCATGATCATCCTAATTCCAGCACGTCCCCGTTGCCGACAAACAGATTCGTTTGCGAGCCGTGCCGAGCCGTCCCGCGCACGACTGGCAGGCCCAGTTCCAGCATCTTCTCGACGGCAGTGCGGCCGGTGCAATGGTTGCACGCGACTTTGGTGATGCCATAGTCGCGCAGAGCGTTGACGACCTGTTCCCGCGATTCGTCCCAGTCCTCCAACGGTGAAATATGCAATCCTCCGTAGATCGCATGGATGCGCTCCCCACCTTGGAACGTCCGGCGGGCGTAGTCCAGCAGGTTGAGCACGCCGCCGTGACCGCAGCCGGTGACCATCGTCAAGCCCCGATCCTGGAGATTGGCGTACAGGACGTTTTCGCCATCCACTTTTAACAGGGTATGCATGGGGAAACCGACCAGCGCCAGACCGGGAAACAGCACCAGTGGTCGATCGACGGGCACGGTGACCACCTCGCCGACATGCCCCTGCTTCTGGATGTGGGCGAACCCCGTCGGATGAAAGCCTTCGGGGACGTAAATCGTGAGGTCGGGGCAGTGCCGGAGGGTCGAGCCGATTCCCCAGAAGTGATCGAAATGCTCGTGACTGATGATCAACGCTTCGATCTGGTCCTCCCGCAACATCTCGTCGATACCCTCCTCGGCGAACCGTCGATCCATCCAGGTGGGATTCCAGCCAGTGTCGAACAGCAGGCGGCGCACGCTGCCATCGGTCGCTTCGGCTTCCAGCAGCGCCGAGAAACCGGCGGCGTTGTCCGCGTGCAGCGCGCCGAACGGTGGCCAGGGGATCGCGTATTGATCGGTTTCCGCGCCGCCGGCGTCGCGGATGTCGCCGAACACGGTGGCGGTGTCGAACCAGCCGGTTTCCGAAATGCAGCGAATCGTCAACCGTCGCAGGGCGCCGATATCGAGAGTTTGAGTCGCTGACATGGCGATAGTCCTCCTTCAGGTGGAGCAATGGCTAACTCGGGAAAAAGAACGGGGAGGTTGGTCGAATGCTCAGGCGTGACGATGGTGTTGATGGTGTTGATGGTGTTGATGGTGATGGGCTCCATGATCGCACGAACCCGCCCCGACCGTCAGCGTGCCCCGCAGGTAGGCGGCGACCGCCTGATCGGGATCGGTTTCGGCGGTCATCAGGGCGGTGATGCCCTTGGCGGCGAGACGGTGCTGCAATCCAGGTCCCATGCCGCCGGTAATCAGGACCTGAACAGCGTCCAGTGGATGCGGATCGTGCGGCGAACTCTCGTGAAACGACTGGTCGATGGGCAATTCCAGCAAGGTCTTGCCCGCGACCTGCCCCTCTTCGATGTCATAGATCCAGAACTTGCGGCACTTGCCCGCATGTTCGGTGATCGTGCGCCGATTCTGGCTGGTGATTGCGATTTTCATGTCAAACCTCTGCCTTGCGAAGGCTTGCGAAACCCGATCAACCCCTGCGACGCGCGGGGGTCGGGTAAACTGATGTTTTGCCAATGACCGTGGAGCACGAGCGCCGGTATCCGATGAAACCCATCTCCTCGCATGAAACCTGGTCGGGCGAAACCAAATGCCGCCACTGCGCCGTGCGCAACTCAGCATTGTTCGCTGGTCTGCGGGAAGCGGACTTCCGCCATATTCACCAGCCTATCAAGGATGTGGCCCTGGCTCCCAAAGACACACTGTACCGAATCCACGAACGGGGTAACGCGATGTTCACCCTGCGCAGCGGAGTCATGAAGCTGCTGCAATACTTGCCTGACGGCAGCCAACGCATCGTTCGCCTGCTCAAGGATAGCGATGCGCTCGGCTTGGAAGCCCTGGTGGATCAGCCCTACCAGCACGACGCCGTCGCCCTGACCGACTGCGAAATCTGTGCGATCTCCGCGAGCGCGATCGAGCGCCTGGGCCATGAGCAGCCGGGGCTGTACCGGGAACTGATGGCGCGCTGGCAGCAGGCGCTGAGCGAAGCTGACGCCTGGTTGACCCAGTTCACCACCGGCGCCGCCCGCCAGCGGGTGGCGCGGCTGTTGCTGCGCCTGGCCTGTCCCAGCCAGGACCATCGTTTCCCGCTATTGGGACGCGAGGACATGGGCGCGATGGTGGGACTCACCACCGAGACCGTCAGCCGCACCATCGCCGAACTGCGCCGGCAGGGGGCGCTGCGTGATCGCGGGTCTAACTTCCAGGAGTGCAACCACGAGATGCTGCGCCGCATCGCCGATGGCGAGGATTGAGGGATCGCATCGGATCGCCGATAGCCTGCCACCGCTTCGGCATCGACCGCATTGCGGATTCGCAATCCGAATTTCCGCCCTCAGGCGGCTCAGGCCGACTCGGATTTGGAACGTTTCTCCACCAACGCCGCCAGTCCCGTCAACCCCAGCGCGACGGCGATGACGCCAAGGGATGCCCACGCCTCGCCCAGCCCCTCGGGATAGAACAGCAGCAGCAAACCCAGGCCGGCCATCATCGTTCCCGACAGCAGCTTCAGCAACCGCCCTTCCCGCTCCCGCAATTTGCGCGAGCCCAGCGTCCAGGCGAAAGCCAGCACGATGGCCAGTAGCGGCAGCACGTAGATCAGGTTGTAGGCCAGCAGATAGAGATAGTAGGCGCTGGTCGAAAGCCGATGAAGGGTCAGGGTGCGGGTGTAGACCATCGGGAAGCCGGCGGTGCAAAGCAGTTCGTAGCTGTTGGCGACGATAGCCAGGGCCACCGTGCCGGCCAGCAGCGCCGGCAGGCGCTCCCCAGCCACCAGTCCCCGCATCCGTTTAAACAGGCCAGGTTTAGCCGCTTCGGGAATACTCAGCGATGGACCCTGCCGGAAGGCGAAATAGTCCTTGATGTTCAGCCAACCCATGACCACCGCCAGCAACCCCGCTAACAGGGTGATGAACCGCAACTCTCCCAGCAGCAGGAACAGATTGAGCCAGGCGGCCATGAACACGAAGTAGATCGCGCCCGAGAAAAATACGAACACCCCGCCGATCAGCAGCATTCGCGACCGGTTGTGGGCGTGGACCAGCAGGCTGAGCAGGAACAGCAGCACGAAGAAGGCGCAGGGGTTGAAAGCATCCAGCCCGGCCAGCACCAGGGTCAGCGCCGGCAGCGAGAAGGTGCCGGGATCCACCGCGCCGATCAGGGGCAGGTTCAACGGCGGTTCGGCGGCGGGAGCGACCGGCGCCGGTTCAGCATGGGGTGAGGCGGCAAGGGCTGGTCGAGTCTGCTGCCGATAGCATTCCTCCAGTTGCCGGCGCAGCGCCTGGCCGGTGGTTTCGGGGCGGTCGAAACCCACCTGCATCGCCCCACAGAACAGCAGCGCCGGTACCGAACTGGCCGACTGGCCCAGTGCCTCGGCCATCCGGGTGTAGCGCAGGCCGGCGGCCATGTCCCGGCGGATGTCATGGCTGTGCAATTCCAGCCAGGGATACTCGACCGGCAGCGCCTCGACGAAGGGCCGCGCCTGCCGGCAGTGCGGGCAGGTATGGGTCCAGAAGAAATAAAGCAGGATACGTGGCTCGCCGGTCGCGGTTCGGGTTACCCACACCGGTTCCGGTCCGGCCCGGGCCGCCGTCAGCCAGACCAGCAGCAGGCTGACCAACAGACCACCCAAGGCGATTCTCCCCGTAGTCCGCGCGACGACCGCCGCAATTCGATGGATCAGCGGGCCGACGAGCACCATGTTCCCTCCTGTACGCAAATGACCTGCCAGCAAGGCCAGCCGGACTCCAAGCCAGTAGCGCGCTGATGTCGCCGACCACAGCGATGAGCCCGGTGGGATTGACGTGCTGGATAGCGTAATGGGTATGATGAATCCAACTCCCGAAGATCGCCAGGGTCCGGCTCGGATGCAACGCCGCACCCGCGCTCTACAGCCCAGAACGCCGCCCCGGGCGCTGATTCCAGACAGACGGCGGCAACAGCAAGCAGAGAGACCGAAACCATCAGGAAGAAATCCGACAAAGTAGAATTAACCCCATTCAACCACCGTTACGCCACCCGGAACCCGCCATGGACACTCTCACCCTCACCCGTCCCGACGACTGGCATTTGCATGTGCGCGACGGCGCGGCGATGCGCGCGGTCCTTCCGCACAGCGCCCGCCAGTTCGCCCGCGCCATCATCATGCCCAACCTGCGGCCGCCGGTGACCACCACCGAACAGGCGCTGGCCTACCAGAAGCGCATCCTGGCCGTCGTACCGGATGGGTTGACGTTCCAGCCACTGATGACGCTGTATCTGACCGACAATACCCCGCCGGATGAAATCCTCCGCGCCAGGGAATCCGGTCACGTCGTCGCCTGCAAGCTCTACCCCGCTGGAGCGACCACCAACTCCGACTCCGGCGTGACCGCCATCGACCAAATCTATCCGGTGCTGGAAGCGATGCAGGCGCGGGGTCTCCCTCTGCTGATCCATGGCGAAGTCACCGATCCGGGCGTGGACGTCTTCGACCGCGAGATGGTGTTCATCGAACGCCTATTGATACCGGTCGTTCGCAATTTTCCGGCACTGAGGATCGTGCTGGAACACATCACCACCGAGGACGCGGCGGACTACGTGCGGGAAGCGCCGACCACGGTCGCCGCCACGATCACCGCTCATCACCTGCTCTACAACCGCAACACCCTCTTCCAGGGCGGCATTCGCCCCCATTATTACTGTCTGCCGATTCTCAAGCGCGAGCGCCACCGCCAGGCCCTGATTCGAGCGGCGACCAGCGGCGATCCCAAATTCTTCCTCGGCACCGACAGCGCCCCGCACCCGCGCCAAGACAAGGAAACCGCCTGTGGCTGCGCCGGCTGCTACACCGCCCACGCCGCGCTGGAATTGTACGCCGAAGCCTTCGACGCCGCCGGCGCGCTGGACCAGATGGAAGCTTTCGCCAGTTTCCACGGCCCGGATTTCTACGGCCTGCCGCACAACACGGGAACGGTCACCCTGCGCCGCCAGCCGACGCCGGTCCCCGAGTCCTTCCCGTTCGGCGCGGATGAACTGGTTCCACTGCGCGCCGGGGAAACGGTCGGATGGCGGCTGGAAACAGGATCGCGGGTAGTATGTTCACTCTAATTTCCGTTGCTAGAGTACGCCTCAACACAGGTTGAAACCCCGCCGGCCAAGCTAAAAGTCGGCGTTTTAATCAAGACCTTGAGTCGAGGAGAATCATCATGGCAAACGTTGCGCTGAAGAACATCATCGAAGCCCCCATGGCCGCCAACATCCGCGAATCAGCCAACCGCATCTGGCTGGCTGGGTTGGGCGCTTTCGCCAAAACCCAGGAGGAAGGCGAGAAGCTGTTCGAGTCGCTGATCAAGGAAGGCGAGAAAGTCGAGAAGAACGCCAAGAAGGCCGCCGAGGATCGCATCGAGGAAGCCAAGGGCAAGGTGATCGAGTTCCGCGGCAAGGCTACCCATCAGTTCGAACGGTTGGAAGAGCTGTTCCAAGACCGGGTCGCCCAGGTGCTGGGCCGGCTGGGCGTGCCGACCCAGGAAGACATCCAGGAACTGGCCAAGCGGGTTGAGGCGTTAAACCAAAGCATCATGACGCTGAAGAAGTAAGCCTCCGCTGCAAATCCGCCCGAACGAGGCCCTGCGGCAACGCGTCGCGGGGCCTCGTTGCTTTGTTATCATGGCAAACCTCCGAGGATCACCCCCTTAGGAAGCCACGCCCATGAACACTTCGCCTTCCCCCCAACCACCGCTTTGGCACGCGCTGAGTGCCGAGCAGGTCTTGCAGGCGCTGGATACCGCGCCCGGCGGTCTAAACGCGGCCGAAACCGCCCGACGGCTGGCAATCCATGGCCCCAACCGGCTACGTCCTCCCAAGCAGCGCGGGCCGCTGTTGCGCTTCTTGCTCCAGTTCCACAACGTGCTGATCTACGTGCTACTGGCCTCGGCCGCCATCACCGCCGCGCTGGGCCACGCGGTGGATACCGGCGTGATTCTGGGCGTGACGATCATCAACGCCATCGTCGGTTTCGTCCAGGAAGGCAAGGCGGAATCGGCGCTGGCCGCCATTCGCAAGATGCTGTCGTTGCGCGCCCTGGTGCTGCGCGACGGGCAGCGTCGGGAGATTCCCGCCGAGGAGCTGGTTCCGGGCGACTGGGTGCTGCTGCAATCCGGCGACAAGATCCCCGCCGATTTGCGGTTGATTGACATTAAAAACCTACGGATTCAGGAAGCGGTACTGACCGGCGAGGCGGAAGCGGTCGAAAAAGCGGGGGCGCCGATATCCGCCGAGGCGGCTATCGGCGACCGCGCCAATATGGCCTATTCCGGTACGCTGGTCAGCTATGGCCAGGGGACCGGCGTGGTGGTGGCCACCGGTGAACGCACCGAGATCGGTCGTATCAGCGCCCTGCTGGAGCAGGTCGAGGAAATCGCCACCCCCCTGTTGCGACAGATGGCACAGTTCGGGCGCTGGCTCAGCACCGGGATCGTGCTGGCGGCGGCGGCCACCTTCGCCGCCGGCGTGCTTTGGCGCGGCCTGCAACCGGACGACATGTTCATGGCGGCGGTGGCGCTGGCAGTGGCGGCAATTCCCGAGGGCTTGCCAGCGATCATGACGATTATTCTGGCCATCGGCGTCCAGCGCATGGCCGGGCGCAACGCCATCGTCCGCCGCCTGCCAGCGGTGGAAACGTTGGGCGCGGTCACCGTCATCTGCTCCGACAAGACCGGCACCCTGACCCGCAACGAAATGACCGTACAAAAAGTGATCACCGCCGACCGAGTCATCGAGGTCAGCGGCGCCGGTTACGCGCCCATCGGTGGCTTTAGCGCGAATGGCGCGCCGATCCTGCCCGAACAGGCGGCGGATTTGCTGGCCATCGCCCGCGTCGCGCGCCTGTGCAACGACGCGGTCCTGCGCGAGCAGGACGGCGAATGGCGGATGGAGGGCGATCCTACCGAGGGCGCGCTGCTGACCCTGGCCCACAAGGCCGGCCTCGATCCGGTCGCCGAACCGGAGCGGTTTCGCCGGGTGGACAGCATTCCCTTCGAATCCGAACATCGCTTCATGGCCACCCTGCACCACGACCATCATGGCTACGGCGTCATCTACGTCAAGGGCGCGCCGGAACGGGTGCGGACGATGTGCGTCACCGAACAGGGCCTGGAGGGTCCCCAGCCGCTGCGGCTGGACTACTGGCGACGGCAGGTGGAGGAACTGGCCGCGGCCGGTCAGCGGGTGCTGGCGGTCGCCTTCCGCGCTACCGCCGAGACCCGCTGCGAAATCACGTTCGAGGATGTCGAGGAAGGCCTGATCCTGCTGGGATTGCTGGGCATCAGCGACCCACCGCGCGAGGAAGCCATCCAGGCGGTCCGGCAAACCCAGCAGGCCGGCATCCGGGTGAAAATGATCACTGGCGATCACGGCGTCACCGCGCGGGCCATCGCCACCCGGCTCGGCATCGGCGATGGGAAAAAAGTGCTAACCGGGCCGCAACTGGAAGCGTTGGACGACGAGGCGCTGCGGGCGGTGGTCATGGACACCGACGTCTACGCCCGCGCCAGTCCCGAACACAAGTTGCGACTGGTCGCGGCCTTGCAGGCGAACCAGCAGGTGGTGGCGATGACCGGCGACGGGGTCAACGACGCTCCGGCGCTCAAGCGGGCCGACATCGGAGTCGCGATGGGCGTCAACGGCACCGAAGCCGCCAAGGAGGCCTCGGCCATGGTGCTGGCCGATGACAATTTTGCGTCCATCACCCACGCGGTGGAGGAAGGCCGCACCGTCTACGACAACTTGCGCAAGGCTCTCTTGTTCATCCTGCCAACCAATGGCGCCCAGGCGCTGGTGATCGTGGCCGCCATCCTGTTGGGGGTGACATTGCCAATTACGCCGGTGCAAATCCTGTGGGTCAACATGGTGACGGCGGTAACGCTCGCCCTGGCCTTGGCCTTTGAACCAACCGAGGCCAACGTGATGCATCGGCCGCCGCGCGATCCCGGCGAACCGTTACTGTCGGGTATCATGCTGTGGCGGATCGGCGCGGTGTCGGTGCTGCTGATCGTCGCGCCGCTGGGCCTGTTTTTGTGGGAAGTCGCGCAAAATAGGCCCCTGGCGGAAGTCCGCACCCTGGCGGTCAATGCACTGGTGGTCAGCGAAATCTTTTACCTGTTCAACAGTCGCTACATCCACGCTTCCGTGCTGTCGCGTGCCGGCCTGCTGGGCAGCCGCCCGGTGCTGATCAGCATCGGTCTAATGCTGCTGCTGCAACTGGCGTTCACCTACCTGCCGCCGATGCAGGCGCTGATGGGAACCACCGCGATCAGCGCCGCCGACTGGGGCGTGGTAACGCTGGCCGGGCTGGCGGTGCTGCTGCTGGTGGAACTGGAGAAGGCGGTCTGGCGGGGGTTACAAAAAATCTTGCGGGATTGAGACCGAACCCAACCGGTTTCGTGGCTGGTGGTGAACCTTCCGCCTCTTATCCCACCAGCCGCAACCCCGGCGGCAACGCCTCGCCGAACACCCGACCGGTATCGACCTCATCCAACTCCACGACTTCCTCGATCATCCGCAACCACGAGACGGGCGCTTTCGTTGCTCGCAACCGCTGAACCACTCGCCACCGCACCGCTTCGTCCAGATCGCGCTCGCGGTCGCCGCTCAGCCGCGCCAACAGGGTCGCGGCGAAGGCTGCCGGGGTCACGGCTTTCCAGTCCAGTTCCAACACCCGTTCCAGCCAGATGGTCGCTACCGCCGCCGGCGCGACATCGTGGGCGCTGCCGTAAGCGGGAACCCGCGTCCCGATCCGCCCGACCGCCCACCACAGTTGTGGCGATTCACCCTTGCGCGCCAGCCGCGCCAGTAACAGCGCGCCGAGTTCGATCTTGCGCGCCGCCGGCAACCGCTCCAGCACCGCCGCCAGCCGAGCCATGTCCTCGACTCCGGGTTGTTTGTCCTTGGCAGCCTTGCCGGCCAGGGGGCGCAAACCGGCCAACAACTCCTCGCCCAGTCGCCCCTGCGCCGCCGCATCCAGCCCACCAGCCACCCGCCGCCATAAAGTCCACCATTCCGCCCAACTCTGGGCATCCTGGCGGTATTGCACACCCTGCCCGTACAGGCTCCACAACTGCCGCACCCGCCAGTCGTCCAGCGGATAACCGAAGCCCGGACGCAGGCAGAACCCCGCCAAACCGAACCACAGCCGCTCGTGCTCCGCCGAGCGCCGCCGCCGCCGTGCTCCGGCCCACAACACGCTGAACAACTCGCGCAACAGCGGCGTTTCCCAGTTCTCGCGCTTGCCAAGCAGGCGTTCCAGATCGGCGCGCAGCGTCTTGATTTCCTTGGTTTCCACATCCGTGGCGCGGGAACCGTAGAATCGCTCGATCCGCGCCGCCGCTTCGGGAAAGCGTGGATGCAGCCGGGCCAGCGTCGTCGCATCACCACCGCGCAATTGAAACGCCAGCCGCCAACGCCCCTGGTTGGCGCCCCCTTCGCCCACTGGGAGAGAGGCCGGAGGTGAGGGTTGTTCCACCGCGACGCAATCCACCTCCAGCGTGCCGACCTCGGTCAACTGGGTAACCAGTTGCACGAGAACTTCGCCAGCGCTTTCGCTTTCGATCACGGTCGCGATGGGCGGCAGGGGCACGAACTCCTCCGCGTCCAGCGTCACTACCTCGCCCGGTGGATGCACGGCGTCCCCGGTCGAGGAGAGCAGATGAAACTGCACCGGCGCGCCCAGCCGCAACGAGAAGGTGCGATCCAGCCGGATTTCCCGCCCTTCCTCCGCACCACGCGACAGCAGGCAGACCCCCTGCCTTTGCTTGCTCCCACCGTCCACCACCAGAAAATAGCCGCGCGCCGAACCGCCACCGATTTTCAAACCTTGGCCGCGCCGCGCCAACCCGTAGGCCACCGCGCCGCGCGCGACCGCCAGATCGGGTTCAGGATTGTCCAGCAGCGCGAGGGGCTCACCGCGCCAGCCGCTCAGAATCACCAGCAGCCGTTCGGTCAGGGCCGCGCCGTGGAACACGCCACCGTTCAGCAACACCGCATCCGGCATCGGCGGATGATCCGCCGGCGCCCGCTCGCCCAGCGCTTGCCGGCAGGCCTCTGTATGTTGCGCCAGAAACGCCGCCAGATGGCGACTGATCGCGGGGTCGGCAGCGTAGGGCAGACCAAATTCGACCACCGCCGCCCGCCGGCCCTGGGGTCGTTCGCCGAATTCGACCTTGGGCAGAAACCCATCCACCAGCAGTGCCCGAACTTCATCGCGGCTCAGTTCCGCCGACCGCGCCCCGCCGATCAGCCGCGTCCCGCCACCCAGCACCGTGACGGTCGCCTGCTCCAGCGCGGTCTCGGCCAGCAGGCGTTCCTTGACGTTCCGGCACTGCTGCCACAGTTGTGACAACTCACTGGCATTCAACCGCCCGCCACCCAGCCGCGCCTCGACCGTGCGCGCCAAGGTCAGGTCCATGTTGTCCCCGCCCAGCATCAGATGGTCGCCGACGCCGATACGGGTCAGTTTTGGTCCCTGCTCTCCCGGCTCGACTTGAATCAAGGTCAGGTCGGTGGTGCCACCACCCACATCGCAAACCAGCAGCAGCCGTGATTCGCCCAGTGCCGCCACCACGTTGCCACGATGGCGGTGCAGCCAGTCGTAGCAGGCCGCCTGCGGCTCCTCCAACAACCGCAGTTGCGGCAAACCAGCCAGTCGCGCCGCTTCCACCGTCAGTACCCGCGCCGCCTCATCAAACGAAGCCGGCACGGTCAGCACCACTTCCTGCCGTTCCAGCGGTTGGCGGGGAAACTGATGATTCCAGGCAGCGCGGATATGGGCCAGCGTGCTGGCGCTGGCGGCGACCGGCGAAACCTTGGCGATTTCCTCCGCCGCGCCCCAGGGCAGGATCGACGCGGTACGATCCACGCCGGCGTGGGACAGCCAGCTCTTGGCGCTGGCCACCAGCCGGCCCGGCGTGCGCGAGCCACGTTCCCGCGCCAGCTCGCCCACGATGACGTCAGGAACCTCGCCGGGATCGGCGAAGGGCCAGGGTGGTTGCATATCCACCGCCGCCAGTTCGCCCGCCGCCGGGTGATAGCGTACCGACGGCAACAACGACCGGGCCGCTACCGTGCCAGGCGCGATCAGCTGCTCGATGGCGAACAGGCAAATGCCGGTGGTGGCGCGCGGATCGGCGTAAGCGACGACCGTATGCGTCGTGCCGAGGTCAATGCCGACCAGATAACGGGATGTGGATGTGTTGGATCGAGCGATGGCTCAGCCCTCCCTGCACAGGGCGGACTGGGAGCAGGCATTTTTCATCAGGACTTTCGCTCAGGCAGGCTGATAAGCGGGAACATGCGGGTTTCTTATTATTCGCTCATGCAGGCAAATAGATGAAGCGGGGAATCCTTAGGACTCGCAGGCAGTGATCGGCCATGCGCTTGAGATTGTGCACCCACTCAAAGTTTCAGCCGGTTGCCAACATGAGCCGTTAAAATTTACCAGGAGTTGGCATCAAGCGTCCCGGTTGCCGTAAATCCGCGCCACCGCCAGCGTGGCGTCGGCGTTTTTCTGTTTGGGGATAAGTAGTTCCGCCCGAAAGCCGTGACTCACCAACTCCTCGGCGCAGGCCAGCGCAGCGGCTTCCGCTACGCCATAGCAACCGGTTTCCCGAAATACGATTTCGGATTTGCGGCTGAGCCGGTCGGCATATTCGTTCAACTGCGTTGCCGGATAGAAGGTGATTGGCACGTCGAGCGTCACCGCCAGTCGATGCAGTCCCGGCTCATTCTGCTTGATCTCGATGCTGGCCAAGGCCCGCAAATCATTGCGTCGCAGGCCATGGCTGGCCAAGGTTTGGTCGACTAGCGCCAGCAGTGGCTCTAACGGGCAGCCGCGATTGCAACCGACGCCGGCAACCAGCAGCGGTTGAGTATAGCGTTGCGCCCCGGTGATGACGGCGTGCGCACCCAGGAACTCGGCGACTTGTCGTGCCCATTCGTTGGCACCGCCCTCGTGACCCGACAGAATCGGCACCACGAACCGACCGTGTTCGTCCAGCGTCAGGACCGCTGGATCCTGGTATTTGTCGCGCAGCACCGGCCCCAACGTGCGCACCGCGATCCCGACCGCGCAGAGCAGGATCAGCCGATGGCCGGCCTGGAAACGCTCGCGGACCACAGCCTGAAACGGTTGAGGGCGATGTAAATGTTCTGCGCCCGGCATGAGCGCCAGCAAACGCTCCACTAACGCCCGGCCAGGGTCGGTCAGACTGATGATGGTGACGGGGCTGACAACCGTTGGAAGCTTCACTGGCTTTCCTGCTTTAACCCTTAAAGGGCCTCGTCCGCGCCCGGATCGTCGGTGAATCCATCCCTGAGGTATTCGAGCGGGCAATTAACCCTCTGTTATAATAGCAGATATCCAATAACCGCGACCAGAGCCGATTAGGTGGTCGCTGCGGCTTGACGAATTAAGTCGGGGAGCAGTGGCATTGCGTGATCCAGAGCCATTGATGAATGTGGATGTGGCCACCTACCTGATCAACTCGAAACTGCTGGGAGTGATGACCGGGCAAAGCAAGGTCGCCTTTGCTTCCAAGACGCCGTCCCCACGGGCAGCATGGCTAACGTTTAACCACTGTCCCTATATTTCCGTGCCGCCGATGCGCACGTCGCCATGCACGTCGCCACCCACGGCGACCCCGCCCTTTCCAGCAGCCGCCGCCCTTGGCCCCTGGGCCACGGCGCCTTCGCCGTAAACCTCGGCATGGAGACTCGCAGCTTTACCGTCCTCCTCCAGGAGTTGCGCGAGTGCCGACGCCAGTTGTTCATCGGCGGCTAATAGTTTCTTAAGCTGATGGCGGAAAGCCGCCTGCGCATCCTGATCCTCCGGCGCGCTAGCGACTTCCCGGGCTGCCGATTCAACCGCTGGGCTCGGGCTCAATCTCTGCCAGATTGCCTTGGCCGTTTCCCACATACCCGCACCCATTTTGCACCCGATGGTTTCAATCCCCTTTTCGCCTGCTTTCAGCAGATAGGGTAACGCCGGGGTAAGACAACTGGTTACTGCTGTCGCAATAGCTGGAATATCCATCTTGAACCTCCTAACGCTTGTGGTGTTCGATCAAAACACGAGACGAGGTCATCACCCGAAAACCGACGGCAGGACCGAGACCATCGGGATTGCCGTCGGATCGGGAGGTACAGCGGATGAGGGCAGGACCGTAGCCGAACGCACCGCCCCGCAACACGCGATCACCCCGCGCCATTAAATCTTCCCGCGTCCGGCGCGCGGGGTCTTGGCCAGGGTAGGGATAGTCATCCATGAGGCTGCTCGTCCATTCCCATACATTACCGACCATGTCCAGGCAGCCATATCGGCTGGCGCCCTCGGGAAAAATACCGACAGGAGTGGTAGCGCCCAACCCCAGCGCCTCACTATTGCACCAGGCTGCTTCAAAGCGATC
>JBDHRD010000170.1:0-6616 GCA_039807425.1 Candidatus Contendibacter sp.
GGTGAGGTGGCTCTCACCCGTAGCCGGTGTAGACCATCCGCAATCCGATACTGCTCGATCAGCGTGCGCGCGTGCCGGCTAAGGTCCGACGGTAGCGCTTCGCCGTTGCGTTGTGGCAACAGGTAGCGCCCGAGCAGCACGATGATGGCGCCGGTCCCGAGCACGAGCGGGACGCCGACGAGTCCGAACTCGAAGAAACCGAAGGCCCCGCGTCCCGCGTCTTCCGCCGCGTTCGACAGGATCACGTTAACCGGCGAGCCGACGAGCGTCAGCAGACCGCCGGCGCTCGCCGAGAACGCGAGCGGCATGGCGACCTGCGAGATCGGGACGCCAACCCGGATCGCGGCGATCACGGCGACGGGCAGCAGCGCGGCCACCGCGCCAATGAAGCTCATCACCGCCGTGAACAGCACGCAGACCAGCATCAGCAAAATGAGAAGCCGGGCGCGGCTCGCGCCCGCTTTCTCGATCAGCAGCTGCCCGGCCCACGTCGTCACTCCGGCAGAATCCAGGCCAGCACTGATGACAAACAGCGAGCCGACAAAGATCACCACGGGATCGCCCAGTCCGGCAAACGCCGCACCCGCGTCGAGTACCCCGGTGTAGAACAGCGCCAGCGCCACGCCGAGCGCCACGACGGCGACCGGAATTCGATTCCAGACGAACAGCGCAACGGCTGCGAAGAGGATAGTGAACGTGATTCCAATCTCGCTCATAACGCCGCCCGCGTCACTCTGGAACCGAGCTGGGTATCGCCTATTTGCACCGGACGATCTGGAACTTGCCGTCGCCGCTGCGGGCGGAACGCGAAAAACATGAACAGTTGGGGTCCGTATTGCCGCAGGCGGGTCTTCGCTTCACCCGGGTCGAGCCGCTTCACCCCGTCGGCTGTGGGCGGCGCGCGCCAGACCGTGTTGGCGATCACGGTGCTCGGGACGCTTGCTGTCACATCCATCTCGATGCTCCTTAATAATTGTTTCGGAATCTTCCGATTACGGTGGGCAGGAACCCACCAGGCTGAACCGTCCTTCACCTCGGGGGAGAAACACTCTCGGCAACCCGTTCCGTGGCGGCCCCGAATGCGTCGCCAGAAAGGGCCCGCGAGGCTTCGGGTTCCTTGAGGGTCCGATGCATCAGCATATAACAGACCGTGCCGCCGGCGAGGGCCGCCGCAACATGCTTGAGCGTGTGGCCGCTGACGACATCGCCCAGATGGAGAACCTCGGCATCGAACGTTTCCAACAGCTTGCTCAGCACATACCACCCGAACACCCAATAGAGATCGTTACCTCGGGTGTAGCGCGACGGATTGAGCATCGCCAGCAACAACACGATGACCACGGAATAACCTTGCAGGATCCCATAAGGCAGCACATTGCCAACCCCAGCCCGCTCCGTGGCCCGCCAATAAAGGACTGACGCGGCCCCGACCAGCAGCATCGGAACCAGCAACACCAGTCCCGCCCGAATGCTGATTCGATCCACGATTTGACTGGCAATCAGCCCCATGAACGCGATGGTCATCGGCAACCGGTCCCAGAACAGACTCTCATTGTCCGGCGCGAGGTGGTAATAGCCCGATCCCAGGGCGGTCAGCAGCGCGCCGAGGAAAAAGACGGCGTAGGGCCACCGCTCGCTCTTGAACTCGAAGCGCGCCCGCCCCCCGAAGACGATGATCAGCCCCACGATGCCGACGATCAAGAACCCCAGATTGGAGACCACATCGAGAAAGTTGGCGATTCCCAAAAGATCCCGCCGATCAGCGAAATGATGGTATTCGAGGGATTGCGGCGCGGCAGGCAGTAACAAAGCCGCCGCGATGCACAACAGCGTGAACACAACGATCAATCGGGTTCGCATGGCCATCCATTTTCTCCCTGACTCCATCCATTGCCCGCCCGCGGCCCAATCCGCTCAATCGGCTCTGGAGCAGGGAGCAACGATGATTGGATTAGTCCACGGAATACACGGAAGACGCGGAAAAAGAAGGACACAATGGTTTTCTTCCGTGCTTTCCGTGTCTTCCGTGGACCGGTTTTTCAGAGGGTCAGGCGGCTTGCGAAAGAGCCGTCTTCAATCTCGCTTCCTGCTCGTCGGAAAGAGAGGTCTTGAGGACCGTCGCCTGGTATTGGGACAACCGTGGCGTCACCTTGTCCTCAACGGCTTTGCGGACGAGAACAAAGATCGCCGAACTATTCGGTTCGATGGTGTTGCCGAGCGATTTGATGAAATCGTCGTTGATTCCGTAATCGGCCAGCTTCCCCTGCAAGGCGCCGGAGCCGGCGCCGACCAGCCCACCCGCCAGCATGCCGGCCAGCGGATTCAGGAACAACAGGCCGACGAGGGTTCCCATCAACATGCCGAACGAGGCGCCTTGCGTGGCCCCGATCGCCACCAGATTGACGCTCTGTTTGAGATGGATTTTACCGTCGCCGTCGCGGACCACCACACAGGCGTCTTCAAGCTCCAGAACGTACTCTTTCTGCAACGCCCTGAGTTCGTTTAGAAAGTGATCGGCGGTATCCAATTCCTTGAACGCCAGGCAAATCAGGTCACTCATTTCACATTTTCCTCGTTGAATCCTGTTCTGAAAAGGACATTCTACCTCCGCCAGGGTCCCTACTGATAGGGTACTAACATCTCGGCGGCAATTCTCATTTTGACCAATTTCCATCAACCCGTTGGGGCTACAAAACGGGAACCCCCAACAACTTGTGGGTGACAGCGCCAAAATGAGAATTGCTGACGCCTCGGCGACTTGGCCGCCCCTGCCGCCGCGCAGGACGAGTCCGAGCAGCAGCCGCGCCTTCAGGCCGGAGAGGTAACCCGCAGGTATGACACCGCGCTTGATCAGATCGATCCCGGCGCCGGGATACCCGTAGGTGTGGGTGAACACCGGACCCGTCATCGCACGGCTTGCCAGCACCACCGGGATTTTCGCGGCAAGGTCGCCGACCAGGGGGGCGGCATCCGCGAGTACATGGCCGGCGCCCATCCCCTCGATCACCACCCCGGCGTAGCCCAGACCGGGCAGCGCACCGAGCAGGCGTCCATCGTCGCCTATCGCGGCCTTCACCAGCGCCACCGGCGCGGGCGGACCCACCGCCGCCGACAGATTGGGGTTTCGCTTCACTCGCGCATAGAAGCGTGGCTGCCGTTCGATGAGGGCGCCGATCGGCCCCACCAGTGGCGACAGAAACACCGAGGGCAGCGCGGTGTGCGACTTCTGGACGAACCGCGCCGCGTGAATGTCGTAGTTGAGAACCGCCAGTGTCCCCAGACCGCGCGACTCCGAAGAGGCAGCGACGATGGCCGCCGACAGGAGGTTGGCGGGGCCGTCCGCTCCCGGCGCGTCGGCGCCGCGCATCGCGCCCGTGACCACCACCGGCTTGTCTGAATCGACCAGCAGGTCGAGAAGAAAAGCCGATTCCTCGATGGTGTCGGTGCCCTGGATCACTACCGCGCCGTCCAAGCCGGATGCGAAGCCTTCCTCGATCACGCGCGCGACGTCGACCAGGTTGGCCGGGGTGAGCGACGGGCTGGGCAGGCGAAACAGCGACCGTGCCTCGATGTCGCCGACGTCGGTAGGTTGCACTTCCAAGGGTACGAAATTTCGAGGGTCCCGCCACTCTCCCGCAAGTCAATTACCAAGCGCTGGACTCAACTTTGGCCGGAATGATGATCAAGACCTTAGGAATCTTAACCTGGAACCCTGCCAGGGAAGTAGCCCGCCAGGTCAGCGTCCTGGAACTGAATATAACCGACTAACGGCGCAGCGCGATATGGGCGGCGATCATGTCGGGAACCTGCTGCCGCCAAGCCTCGTCGGGGCAACCAGCCAGCAGATAATGGAACAGCCCGCAAGCGAAAGCCCAGGTATCCAGCGCGACGGTCTGCGGTTCCAGGCCGGGACGCAGGGCGCCCCGTTCCCAGGCGCGGCGGTAGGCGATCTCCACCTTGCCGAGGAAATCCAGCGCCGGTTTATTCACTTCGGCCTGCACTGCGGCGAACTCATCCACGTATTCGCAGCGTGAAACCATGATCTCAAAAATCTGCCGCACCTCGGGGCGTTCCTCCAGCGTCTGAAAGAACGCGTTCAGCGCCCGTTCGATGCCTGCCAAGGGGTCGGCCAGCCCTTCCGCCAGCAGCAGACCATCGACCCGGGCCAGCAGGGGGACCGACACCTGTTCCCGCAGGGCGAAGAACAAATCGGCCTTGTTGGCGAAATGCCAGTAGACGGCGCCGCGCGTCACGCCTCCCGCCTTGGCGATTTGCTCCAGCGAGGTGCGACTGACTCCACGCTCGTGAAACACCTGACGAGCGGCACGGATGATCCGTTGGCGGGTGCGTTCCGCCTCTTCCTTCGTCTTTCGGGCCATGCGCTATTATTCCGGTCAACAAATCCTTTTACATACATACATGATTGTATATAATCTTGCAACTATTACCGACTTTGGAGATCGCTGTGTTTCGCACCCGAATCCCGCTGGGCCGTCCCCTGGGGTGGCGCACCTTGCTTTACAGCCTTGCCGTTTGCGCTGTGCTGATTTCCGGCTGCTCGAAATCCGGTGGGGATGCACCCAACGCTCCGCCGCCACCTCTGCCAGTGACAGTGATCGCCATGGAGCCAACCCGGGTTCCGATCACCGTCGAAGTCATGGCGCAGACGGAAGGGGCGAAGGAAACCGAAGTCCGCGCCCAGGTTGGCGGCATCCTGGTCAAGCGGCTCTATGAGGAAGGCGCGGCGGTGAAAGCCGGCCAACCACTGTTTCAGATCGACCGGAAACCCTATGAAATCGCTCTGACCCAGGCCCACGCCAACCTGGCCGAAACCAAGGCCAAGGTCGAGCAGGCCGCGCGAGAAGAGGCGCGCCTCCGGGGATTGCTGAACAAGCAGTACATCAGCCGCAAGGCTTATGACGACGCGGTCTCCGACCTCGCCATGGCCCAGGCCGCCCAGCAGGTCGCGGAAGCGGCCGTGGGCCAGGCGGAGCTGAATCTGTCCTACACCACGGTCACCGCGCCGGTGGCCGGCATTTCCAGCCGCGCCCTGAAATCGGAAGGGAATTTGATTGCCACCGGGTCGGGGGATGAAAGCCTGTTGACCTCGATCCAGCAGCCCAACCCGATGTGGGTCCGCTTCAGCCTGTCCGAAAGCGACATGGCCCGCGTGCCCGGCGGCCGATTGACCGAAAAAGCAGTCACGGGGGTTGAACTGAAGTTACCGGATGGTTCGATCTATCCCCTGAAGGGCCAGCTCAATTTCCTCGCCAGCAGCATCGACCCGACCCTGGGCACGCAGCAGTTCCGCGCCGAGTTCAGCAATCCGGACGGCGCGCTACTGCCGGGCCAGTTCGTCCGCGCCCGGATTCTGGCCGGTGACCGGGAAGGGGTGTTTCTGGTGCCCCAGGCGGCGGTGACGCAAACCGAACAGGGCTACCTGGTATTCGTGGCGGACACGGAAAACAAGGCCGCGCCCCGCCCGGTGCAGGTCGGGGAATGGCAGGACAGGGACTGGGTGATTCTCGGTGGACTTCAGGCTGGGGATCGGGTGATTGTGGACAATCTGATGAAGCTGCGTCCCGGTGCCCCCGTCGCCCCGCATCCGCCGCAAGCGGCGTCCAGCGCCGCCCCGGACGGCAAGAGCCCACCAGCCGCGTCCCCTGCCGAGCGCAAGGGGTAAGGGGAGCACGCCATGTCCCGATTTTTCATCCATCGCCCGATTTTCGCCTCCGTCATCTCGATCATCATCGTCATCGCCGGGTTAATGGCGGCGTGGGTGCTGCCTATCGCCCAGTATCCGGAAATCGCGCCGCCGACCGTCATCATTAGCGCGACCTATCCGGGCGCCTCCGCCGAAACGCTGGCGCGCACCGTCGCCGCGCCCATCGAAGAACAGCTTTCCGGCGTGGAAGGATTGATCTACTTCACTTCCACCGCGGCTTCCAACGGCCAGGTCACGATTACCGCCACCTTCGAGGTGGGGACGGATATCGATATGGCCACGGTGAACGTGAACAACCGGGTCAAGATCGCCGAACCCCGCCTGCCCGATGTGGTGCGCCAATATGGCGTGAGCGTGCAGAAGCGCTCCAACGATATCCTGATGGTGATCGCGCTCACCTCGCCGGACGGCAGCCACAGCGCCCTTTATATGTCCAACTACGCGCTGGCGAACGTGCTCGATGATCTCAAACGCCTACCCGGCGTCGGCGATGCACAGATTTTCGGTGCGAAGGACTATTCCATGCGGGTATGGCTCAAGCCGGACCGCATGGCCCAGTTGGGTGTCACCACGACCGACGTCTACAACGCGATCGCGACCCAAAACCAGCAGAACGCGGCGGGCAAGATCGGTCAGGAACCCGCTCCCGAAGGCCAGCAACTGGTCTACACCGTGACCGCCAAGGGCCGGCTGATCTCACCCGAACAGTTCGGCGAGATCATCGTCCGTGCCGAAGGCCCCAGCGGAGTGCTGCGCCTCCGGGACATCGCCCGCATCGAGCTGGGAGCACAGAATTACGATGCGGCCACCCAACTGCTGGGCCAGCCGGTGATCGGCCTGGGCATTTTCCTCCAGTCCGGCGCCAACGCGCTGGAAGTCGCCCAGTCCGTC
>JBDHRD010000171.1:0-6597 GCA_039807425.1 Candidatus Contendibacter sp.
ATTCTCAACCGAAATCATCTCTTCTAACGGCTTTATATCGACCTGAGAGGTTACGAATTATTTACAAGAATATCAGTAACTTAGTGGTAACGGGAATTCCCAAAGAGCCAGTATTTCCTGTAGGGCAGTTTAGGGCGCTAGCCCGTAACCCGCCGATTTCTGTTCCTGTTTCGGCGGGTTACGATTCGCTAATCCGCCCTACAAGTCAGGGCAATCGCATTAAAATTCCTTCTGTAAATTTTCCCGTGATTGCTAGGGTGGGTCGCATCGGGCCAGTCGCCGGCGCCATCCTCAATGTCTGAATCACAGATTTAACGGATTAATGGATTACACGGAAAAAATCTGTACAATCCGCGTCATCCGTGGACATCCGTGATTCAGACGATGGAAGAGGGCGTTCGCGGGTTCCCGGATTCGATCACGGAAAAATTTACACAAGGTTAATCTTTGAAAAAATGTCAATAAATTTAATCAATAATACTTAAATAATGACAACTTTTAATGCGATTGCCCTGCCCTACAAGTTTCCTTTGGCAATATAAAACCTATCAGGAATTGGTATCATTCAGGAATTGTCCCTGGAGGGGCTTCTCCTTCTGGCCCAGGAGCGCGCCGCTGGCGGCACTGGCGGCCCAACTTGACAAAATCCGGCGTTGCTCGTCGTCCAGGACCCACGGACGCTCACGTTGGGCTTCGGCAAGTAAGCAGGCATTGAACAAGGGGTTTGATCATCGCCGTCTTCTCCAACCGGTCCCTGTGGTCTAATCAAGCCTGGCCACCTTTCCTATTCTCCCAAATGCGCCGCCCGCAACGGCAGGCTGCGCCGCAGCACCTGGTCCGTGACCCAATGGACTGAGCGGCGCGCCTGTTCCAGGACAAACCGGGGCGGGAGTTGATGGTAGTCGTCATTGAAGATCAGGAAGCTGAAGTCGCCCCGATAACCCAGACGGTCGATGCGCCGCAGAATCTCCGCCAGCCGCGCAGTGTGGACGCCTTGGCCGGGGAATACCCGCATGTGGATGGCCCGGTCGCGCAACTCGGTGCGGCTGTGGAATTCGAAGGCGCTGAAATCGGCAATCTGCACCAGGGCGATTTTGTCCGGGTCGATTTCGTCGATCAATTCGATGGGTGATTGATCGGCCAGAAAATGGAAGGTATCCAGCACGATGCTGAAATTGGCGTGATGGACGGCATCCACCAAATCCCAGGCATCCCGCACGCTCCGCGTGAAGCGTCCCCAAGGAACTGCCTTGTACCCGATCCGAACCCCCATGGGCACCGCCAGGTTGGCCAACTTCCGTAAATCCCGTTCGAGGGTCTGGGCGCAGTCATCCGGCAGTTGGTTGGTGGCCGAACAAACGATCAGCAGGGGTGCGCCGACCGCTTTGCAAAGCGCCAGGTGGGCCTTGATCAGGTCGATTTTATAATCGTGCTGGGTACCCACCTGACCTTCGTAGTCGCGGATCACCTGCAGGCCAGTGATGCGCAGCCCACTCTGTTTGATCCGGTGAAGGGCCGCATCGTAGCCAGCCGGATAGTCGGCCAGATCCTTTGCCCATAGCATGATCTGCGAAAAACCGGCTGCTTTGACTTCCCGAAGCCTGGTTTCCAGAGAGCCGGTCAAGGTGACGAGATCGATACCAAAGTTACCGAGGTTCACGCGATTGCTCCATGTCTGCTGGCAGGCCGTCAGCCGTGGGAACTGAGAACAAACTCGAAATTCATGCCGCCGAAGGCGTTTCGGGTGAGCGCCCCTTTTTCCGTGACATGCACCAATGCACTCTCCTCAAATTCAAAACCCTGCTCGCGAAGCAGGCCGATGGCGGCTTTGACATCAGGAACGCCAAAGGCCAGTCGGGCGAAATGCTCGTCCCATTCAAAATCCCAAATGGCGTCGTCGTTGGGAGGGATCAATTGGAGATAAAAACTCTTGCAGGGGCTTTGCATCAGCACACCCTTGGGGAGAATCCCGAAGCTTTTGCCAACGGGCAGGGTGGTGAAGCCAAACAACTGCCGATAGAAATCGATCCAGGCGTCGAGCCGACCGATGCCGACATAGTGCGCCAAGCCGAAAAAATGAAGGCGGTCGATCAAAGAGGGTGGATGATGAGAACCGTCGTAATACTTGAAGTCCACATCGTAAATGGAAAAATCCCGGAAGCGATCCACAAAGTAAAGAATGGAGTCGCCAATGCCGTGAATGCCTGGAATATTCAGTTCCATCGTACCGGCGCGGGTTTGGATAGGCCAGCCACCCAAATTGACCAGCCTGTGGTAGGCCCGACCGGCGTCTTCCACGCGAAAGGCGACCGCATTTAAAACGACCTTGCCCTCCGGGAGGCTCAGACCGTCGAGCATGTCCTGATCGGCGTTGACGATCAGATTCAGTTCGCCCTGTCGATAGAGATAAACCCGTCGGGAGCGGTGTTGGGCGATCGCGGTGAAGCCCAGTTTGCCGAGAACGCTGCCGAAGGAGTCTGGATCGCGCGCGGCGAACTCGACGAATTCGATCCCGCTCATCGCGATCGGATTTTCGCTCGTTGATATTTCCGGTACTTGGTCGGATGCCATCTGTGGTTACCTATTGTTGAACGGAACGTGGAACCTGTGGATCATCGGATGGGCCACGCTGATGATAACCTTCTCGTGGCCTTTGTGGGCGCCGGTCGTCGTCAATTTTCCATCCTGGATTCATATCCACATGCGTATCCCCAGATTCTATCTTCCTGCGCCACTGGCGGTCGGCGTGACCGTGGCACTGGGCGACCACGCCTTCAACCATGCGGTGCGGGTGTTACGGCTCAAGCCCGGTGCGGCATTGATGGTATTCGACGGCCAAGGCGGTGCGTTTGCAGCGACCCTGATCGAGGTAGGCAAGCGAGAGGCCTGGATGCGAGTAACCGAAGCCCTGCCTGGCGAGGTGGAATCACCGTTGCGGGTGACTCTGGCGCAGGGCGTCTCGCGTGGCGACAGGATGGATTACACCTTGCAAAAGGCCGTTGAACTGGGTGTCGCCGCCATTCAGCCGCTGTTTACCGAACGCAGTGGCGTCGATCTCACTGGCGAACGACTGGTGCGGAAAATCCAGCACTGGCGCGGGATCATCGTCGGTGCCTGCGAGCAGTGCGGTCGCAACCGGTTGCCGGAGTTGCGGGAGCCATTACCGTTGCTGGCATCGTTCAGCCAGCCGGCCGAACCGGGCTTACGCCTACTGCTCGATCCGCAGGCCGAGCAGGGTCTGCGCGGCCTGGAACGGCCAGAGGGAACGATCACGCTCCTCATCGGTGCCGAGGGCGGCCTAAGTCCAGTGGAAATCGCTCAGGCCCGCCAGGCGGGATTTATCGGCGTGCGGTTGGGACCACGCATCCTGCGCACCGAAACCGCCGGCGCCGCGGCGCTGGCGGCGGCACAAGCCTTGTGGGGAGATTGGGATTAGCATGGCGATCCGATTGAGCCATCAGGAATCGGACTTGCGATATACTTTCAGAGCTTCGTTGATTTCGTCGAGATCAAAACGTTCGGGATCAAAATCCTCCCCCAGCCATTCGCGCATATCCTGATATTCGGGATGCTTGGGATTCTGAATGATCGAGATCAGGTTTTCATAGCCCCAAATACCGCCGCAATCCTCTGGTGGGCAGGCGCGCTTTCCCTTGATGCAACTGGGGGTCTCGATAGAATCATCATGTGGCATTATCTTTTCGAGCAGGATCTTATGTTCCCAACTATCGCCAAAATCATACTCGTAAGTCAGGGAAGCTTTTTCCCTGTTCAGGATCTGAGATAACCTGTATTTGGATTCATCCTTGAATTCCATTTCAAAATCATGTGCCAGATCTTCATACGGAGTACTATACATGACGCCACCCGCATTAAATTGGTGCAAGTGACTATTAGCCCAGCCCATCACGTCCTGAACGATATTATGAAATAGCCCTAGGTTTATATCACTCGCAACCAGAATGCGTCTCCAAATTGGAGGTTTTGAGTCAGCCAAGGTTACTTTTAGTTGATAAATCGGCGAGTTCTTTTTCATAAGGTTTCTCCGAATTCGGCGCTATGATGCGAAGGTATTATAGTGGAACATCGAGTCAGAAATCTTGCCGCTCAAGCAGGATGGTTGGCTTTGAATTCCCACCGCGTCTCGGTAATCGCCGCCAGCCGGTCCCGTTGCAACGCCTCGGCCAGCGCCAGGCCGGTTAGACCCCGTTCGAGCAATGGCCGCACCGGCGTGCCCGCCACCGCCTGGTACACCCGGCGCATGAAATCGGCCTGGGGATAATCGCGGGTTTCCAGCCCTGACCGGCCCCGGGCGTCGGCTTCGCAGGCGACGAGGAACTGCTCGAATCGCTGCGGCTTGCGCAGTGCGTCCAGACCCTGCAAGGTATTGAGCAGGGTTTTCGGACGCAATTCCGGGGCACGATGGCAGTGAGTGTGATAGCGGGCGGTCAGCACCCCCAGTTCCCGATACATGTTGGGAATTCGCAAACGCTGGCACAAGGCGCGCACCAGGTCCGCCCCGCGCTGTTCGTGGCCGAGGTGACGAGGCCATTCCCCGGGCGGCGTGGTTCCCTTGCCCAGATCGTGAACCAGCACCGCGAAGCGGGTGACCGCATCGGCCTCCAACCGTACCGCCTGTTTCAGGGCCATCAGGGTATGCACGCCGGTGTCGATTTCGGGATGATGCGCGGGCGGCTGCGGTACGCCGAACAGCCGGTCCAATTCCGGGAAAATTCGCGCCAGCGCGCCGCACTCGCGCAGGGTTTCAACGAAACGGCCCGGGCAGGGTTCGCCCAGGGCGCGCACGGTTTCCGCCCAGACCCGATCCGGAACCAGATGGTCCACCTCGCCGCTGGCGACCATGGTTCGGATCAGATCCAGCGTTTCCGGCGCGACCCGGAAACCGAGCGGTGCGTAGCGGGCGCTGAAGCGGGCCAGCCGTAGAATCCGGACCGGGTCTTCGGCGAAGGCCAGCGAGACGTGCCGCAGCCAGCGCCCTTCAAGGTCGCGGCTGCCGTGATAGGGATCGATCAGCCGGCCCTGGGCATTGCGCGCCATGGCATTGATGGTGAGGTCACGGCGTAGCAGGTCGTCTTCCAGCGTCACGTCCGGCGCCGCGCGAAAACTGAAGCCGTGGTAGCCCGGCCCGGTCTTGCGTTCGGTGCGGGCCAGCGCGTATTCCTCGTGGGTATGAGGATGCAGGAACACCGGAAAATCCTTGCCGACCGGCCGGAAGCCGCGCGCCAGCAGGTCGTCGGCGGTCGCCCCGACCACGACCCAGTCGCGTTCGCTGATGGGCAGACCCAGCAGTTCATCGCGCACCGCGCCGCCAACCAGATAGATTTCCATGGTGTGTGTGCTCGTTCGATGAGGTTTCGCGGACGGTACGCAACCCCCACGTGGGGGTTGGTGCGCGTTCCGCACAGTCCGATAAACCATAGACCGTTTTACGAGTGATGCAGCGAATCCTTGGAACCCTGATTGCAATTATCGGTTTCGCGCTGGTGCTGGCCAGTTGCGCCGATCTGGCGTATTACCGGCAGGCGGCGGCGGGACAATGGGAGTTGTGGCGCGCCTACCGGCCGTTAGCGGAGGTGCAGAGCGATCCCGCCACCTCGCCAGAACTGCGCCGGCAACTGGCGATTGCGCGGGAGTTGCGCGTGTTCGCCAGCGCCGAACTGGCGCTGCCCGACAATGCCAGCTATCAGGATTACGCCGATCTGGGGCGAACCTACGCGGTGAAAAACGTATTCGCTGCACCGGAACTAAGCCTGGAACCGCGCCGCTGGTGTTTCTGGATCGTCGGCTGCCTGAGCTATCGCGGCTATTTCGACGCGGAGGCCGCGCAACACCTGGCCGATGATCTGCGGGCCGGGGGCGATGATGTTTACATCGCCGATATTTCCGCCTACTCGACCTTGGGCTGGTTCGACGATCCATTGTTGAATACTTTCATCCATTGGCCAGCCGGCCGGTTGGCGGAATTGATGTTCCACGAACTGGCCCATCAGCGGCTGTACGTGCCCGATGATTCCGCCTTCAACGAAGCTTTTGCAACCGCCGTGGGTCGGTTGGGCGCGCAACGCTGGCTGGAACGGCGGGGCACGGCGCGCGAGCGGGCAGAATTCGCCGACGATGTTCGGCGTCGCGAACAGTTTTTGCGGCTGGTGGCGGATACCCGCGAGCAACTGGCAGTCCTTTACTCCTCTATCTGGAACAAGTCTGAGAAACGGGCCGGCAAGCAGCGCGTCCTGGCTCAATTGCGCGACCGTTATCAGGAATTGAAAGGGGAGTGGGGCGGTTACGCCGGCTACGACCGCTGGTTCACGCAGGATTTGAACAACGCCAAGCTGGCCGGCGCGAGTACCTATCATCGGCTGGTTCCGGCCTTTGAGACGCTGTACGAGCAGGAAGGGCGGGATTTTTCAGCGTTTTATCAGGCGGCCGAAGTCATCGGACGCTTGTCGCCGGAACAGCGGGGAGTACGGCTACAGGCGTTGCCTGGGTCCGCGAAGGATCGTAACGCATTGAAAATGCTTGGCGCGCCCGGCGGGACTTGAACCCACGACCTTTGGCTTCGGAGGCCAACACTCTATC
>JBDHRD010000172.1:0-6590 GCA_039807425.1 Candidatus Contendibacter sp.
GACCTGATGGCGGCTGGCGGTGTAGACCAGTTGCGAGATGGGATGATAGACCGGTTCGGTTTCCGGCTGGCTCAAATCCACGGCGATCAGGTCGGCGGCCTTGCCGGGTTCGAGCGAACCGGTTTCATCGCCCAGCCCCAGCGCCCGGGCACCGTTGAGAGTAGCCATGCGCAACACCCGCACCGCCGGGAGAACGGCGGCATCGCCGGCCACGCCCTTGCCGAGCAGGGCTGCGGTACGCAACTCGCCGAATACGTCGAGATCGTTGTTGCTGGCCGCGCCATCGGTGCCGATGGCGACGTTGACCCCGGCGGCGGTGAGTCGGGCAGTGGGACAGAAGCCGCTGGCCAGCTTGAGATTGGATTCCGGGCAGTGGGCGACGTGAACGCCGGCGTGTGCCAGTTGCTCGATCTCGGCAGGTTCGATCTGGGTCATGTGGACCGCCAACAGGCGTGACGACAACAGGCCCAGTTGTTCCAGCCGCTCCAGCGGCCGGCAGCCGTGTTGGGCCTGGAATTGGGCAACTTCAGCGGCAGTTTCATGGACATGGATGTGAATCGGGATATTGACATCCGCCGCCAGGCGGCCGATCCGCTCCAGCGCCGGACCGGAAACCGTGTAGGGCGCGTGGGGCGCGAAGGCGGTGTGAAGTAGCGGTTCGGCCTGTAACGCCGCGTGCAGAGCCAGGCCTTTGTCCAGATACTCGTCCAGATTTCGGGCGTAGGCGGTCGGAAAATCGACGGCGATCAGGCCGACGCAGACGCGCATTCCGCAGGCGCGCGCCACGGCGGCGGTGACTTCCGGGAAGAAATACATGTCGTTGAAGCAGGTCACGCCGCCGCGCAGCATTTCAGCGATGGCTAATCGACTACCATCGCGCACGAACTCGGGATCGACCCAGCGGGTTTCCGCCGGCCAGATATGGTCTCGCAGCCAATTCATCAACGGCAGATCGTCGGCCAGACCGCGCAACAGGGTCATACTCGCATGGGTATGGGCATTGATCAGGCCGGGCAGCAGGGCGTGCTGGTCCAGATTCAGCGTGACCTCGGCGCGAAAACGGGCCGCCGCCTGGTCCCGGGGCAGGATGGCGAGAATGCGGCCGTCCTGGATGGCGATGGCGTGGTGCTCCAGGACCTGGCCTTCCGGTTCGACCGGAACGATCCAGCGGGCCTGGAGCAGGGTGGCGATGGTTTGCGTCATGCACGGAATCTCCGAACGGTGGCGCGGGATTATAGCGGCGGACGTTCGGGGCGCAAAAAAAGCGCCCCGGCGAACCGGGGCGCGGGTACGGCCAGTCAAACAGCTGGCGTATTACTCGCGGCACATCTCCGTGAGTGTGGTGACTTCCACGCGGCGGTTCAGAGCGCGACCTTCCGGGTTATCCCTGCCGTTGGGCAGAGTGTTGGGCGCGACCGGATTAAGTTCACCCTCGCTGCTGGTGGCCATCTTGGCACGCGGCACGCCGTTGTCGCCCAGGAAGGCGGCTACAGTATTGGCGCGGCGCTGGCCCAGGCGGTAGTTATACTCCTCGGTACCCTTGCTGTCGGTATGACCGACGATCTTGACCTGGGTGACCCTCTCGGCCCGATTGATGTCGGACGCCAACTGGGTGAGCCTGGCCTGCCCCGCCGGTTTCAGATCATAGCGATCGAAGGCGAATAGCGCGTCGGTGCCCAGCGTGACCTTCTCACACTTCGGTGGGGCCGGTTCGACCGCGACCGCGCCGCATTCGGCAACGTCCTTCTCGGGGGTCCAGTACGGCGTGCGGATGCAGCGGCCCCATGGATCCCTGACGATAACGCCATAGGGATCCACGGCGTAGATGCAACCATACTTGTTGACTTGGGCTTGCGCGGGCAGCGCGGTGAACAACACCATAGAGGCAGCGAGGCCCAGGCCGAGCTTATGCAGTTTCACTTTCATCGGTATACTCTCCCAAAAGGCACGAAAAATTCTGTGCACGGCACGTTTTAAATCAGGTCGCGAGGACCGGGATCAGTCGAACCACGATCATCTACTCAACCAGTATACCCGAGCGGCAACCATTGCGAGCGGTTAACCGCCGGTCATGGTGTGTAATGATACAACGTTGTGTCAGAATTGCAAAAGAATGTTGTGCCAGCAATAAATGGCCTCATTTTGCGCGTTATCTCGGCATTTTGGCAAGGATTTTTTTTACGCGGATCGGCGTTGCGGCTAATTTGTTGTATAATAGCAACAAAAAATCACGGTCACCCTCGTAATCCAATGATGGCCGAATCGAATCTCTCCCCGTCCCCTGCCCCTGATCGTGTCCGCGCTGTTGTCTGGCGCGAGGATGCCCTCGAACTCCTGGACCAGCGCCTTCTGCCAGGCGCAGTGCATTACCGGCGGCTGATGGACGTGGCGGGAGTGGCCCAGGCCATTCGCGCCATGGTGGTGCGCGGCGCGCCGGCCATCGGCATCGCCGCCGCCTACGGCGTGGTGCTGGCGGCTCGCGCCCGCTGCGCCGAGAATCGAGATCGCTGGCGCGAGCGGATCGCGGCGGATCTCGCCATGCTGGCCGCCGCCCGGCCGACCGCGGTCAACCTGTGTTGGGCGTTGCGACGGATGGAGCGGGTCATGGCTGGATTGCATGGCGATCCGGTCGAACGGTTGCTGGCCGAGGCCCGGGCGATTCACGACGAGGATATCGCGGCCAACCGGCGGATGGGCGAATGGGGCGCGGCGTTGCTGGGCGAACGCGGCGCGGTGCTGACGCATTGCAATGCTGGCGCGCTGGCGACCGGTGGCTACGGCACGGCGCTGGGAGTGATTCGCGCGGGCTACGCGGTCGGCCGGATCGAACGGGTTTACGCCGACGAGACGCGGCCGTGGTTGCAGGGCGCCCGTCTGACGGCCTGGGAACTGGTGCGGGACGGGATTCCGGTGACACTGCTGGCGGATGGCGCGGCGGCGGCGCTGCTGCGCCAGGGCGAAGTGCGCTGGGTGATCCTCGGGGCGGACCGGATCGCCGCCAACGGTGATGTCGCCAACAAGATCGGCACCTATCATCTGGCGGTGGCGGCGCGTTATCACGGCGTGCGGTTCATGGTGGTGGCGCCGACTTCTACGGTCGACATGAACATCGCCACCGGCGCGGAGATTCCCATCGAGCAGCGCGCCGCCGAGGAGTTGTTGACCCTGGGCGGGCAACCGGTCGCCGCCGCCGGGGCCGAGGTGTGGAATCCATCGTTCGATGTGACTCCGGCGGTGCTGGTGGATGTGCTGGTGACGGAACGGGGCGTAGTGCTGGCGCCGGACGCGGAGAAGATGGCGCGGCTGATGGTGGCGTGAGTGAATCGGGGTGGGCGCTGGCGCCACCGGGACTCGGCGGTCTTGACCCCGATTCGCCGAGCCGGCAGGCGCCTGGTCAGGACCGGGCATTCACTGGGGTGGGGTGGCGTTCGCGGCGTTTTCCAGCCCACTGGCGGGGTGGCCGCCGATAATGCCTTGCTCGATCCGTTCCAGCATATAAGGGAAGAACGGGTTGGAGGACATGCGCACCAGCGAATCGAGACTGACGATCAACGTACCACGTTCCCCTCGTGGGGCCACGGCGCCCAGGCTGACGCCATATTCGTCAAAAGGCTCGGGATGCATCCCGTACAGTGAATCGCTCAGGGGGAACGGCACCGCCACATGCGAGAGTGAGAACACACCCATCGGATAGGACAAGCCCAATTCGCGAGTCTGCTCTTCCGTGGCCCCGGCTTCCGTCACGCGCTCCATCACCTCATCACTGCCCGGGTTGACGTTGGTGATGATCGTGGTTCTGAACGCACGCGGCGGGTCTGGCAGGATACGGTTGAGCATGGTACTGGCGCTGGTGCGCATCAGCACACCCAGTTTGGCATTACGATTCAGATCGAACAGCACCAGTTCGCTCCCGTTATTGGGGAGCTGTTGATACAAGGCGGTAATGATCGCCCGCGTGCTGACGGTGAAATCGACCACGGATTGGAATGTCAAAATCGGCGGTAATTCGCCGAGCTTCCCTTCTCTGGTGTATTGGGCGATCCGGGGTTGCAAGGCGCGGGTCAATAATGACGACTGCCGTGCGCCATTGATTGGGAAGGAATTGTATTTAAAGGGATTGAACTCCGGCATCACACTCAGCCATGCCGCCTTGGCGAAGGGTGGGAATACCGCTGGCCAACCGAATATCCCGGCAAACCGGGCCATTTCGGTGATGCCGATCATCGGCGCAATCAGCACAATACGTTCTGGGCGGGTCAGTTTGGGGTCACCGAGCGCATCGAGTGCGTATTTCATCGCCAACGCGCCGCCGTTGGAGAAGCCGATGATATGCAGCGGCAACTCAGGGCCGATCCGCCGCCGCGCTTCTCGCACCGCCAGATGCGTCGCGGCGACCCAGTCCTCCCAATCAACATGAGTCAGCCCGGCGGGCACCGTACCATGCCCCGGCAGGCGAATGGCGATGGAAACAAAACCACGACTCTGATAGAGCCGGGCGATATGGCGCAGGCTGTAGGGCGAATCCGTCAGGCCATGCAAAAACACCACGGCGCCGACCGGCTTTCCTGCCGGCTCCAGAATGTAGGAGCGGTTCCAGTCGGTGGCGAACTTGCCCGGATAGATCGGGCTGCCGGAATAATAGCGATTGGATGAAACCTGATGTTCCGGGGCCAGTTTTTCCGTGACATTGACACGCACGCTTTCAAAGATTTTTTGCTCGGCGGCCAGGTAATCAGCCCAGCCGATCTTCGGCAGTTCCTTCGCCGTCAGTTCGGCAGGCGCATAAGTATGCCAAATCGCCAGTGGCTCTCCGCGCTGTGACTGCCAGGCGCGGAACCCCAGCACGGCGACCACGCCGCTCACCAACACCAGCATCACAATCTTTAACAGTTTCATCAGTTTCGCCGTCACCCTCTGGCTCCTCTTTGATCTTTGCACGGCATGTGAACGGGCTTGCTCACTACTGGAAAAATAAATCGCTCAGTCACCACTGGCCTGAAACAAGGCCACCAGGGCGCCCTCCGTAGTGCGCAACTCCAGTTGCCGACCCTGGATCCCGTAGGTCGCCGCTGTCGTTAGCGCCTTGAGGTATTCACCTTCCTGTTGCATCATCCCCTCGGGTTTGGAACACACCTTGCGCGTCGTCGTCGGTGCCTGGATGGTGATGGAGGATCCCTCGATCACATAGGCGGCCCGATAGCGATTGCAGCCGGCCGACCCGCTCAGCACGCCGTCGGCGCCGAATTTCGCCGTGATCTTGCTGCCGTCGATCAACGAGACGGCGGCGTCGCGGCCGTTGTTGTACACGGTCGCCCGCCAAGAGACGCCCTTCAACGCCAGCGGTCGCTGCGCCTTGAAGGTCGCGATCTTCCGTCCCCCAGCATCCAGGAAGCTGAGTTGACCGCCCTCGATTTGGTAGGCCATCGTCGTTGCCAGCGCCGCCATGAACGGTTGTTCGACGGCCGTCTGGGGTTCCGGGCACGACATCATCGTGCTCGCCGCCCTGCCGATGGTCAGCCTGCCATCCTTCACGGTGTAACTGGCGGTGTAACGATTGCAGCCACCGCTGCCGCTCACCGAGCCATCGGCGAAGGTTGCGGTGGCTTCGACGCTGTTCGGGACGGCGTGAAGCTGACCATCCGCGCGCGCGATGCTCGTCAACCGCCAGAGCGAGCCTTCAAGCGTCGTCTTGTCCACTCCGCCAGCCAGCGCCAAGACTGGCGCCCCCCAACCGACCAGTACCCCTACTAACCAACGTCTATTCATCATCTTCCATCCCCGTTTGTTTAAGTCGTCTCCGCGGCGGCTTGGGGGAACTCCGCGGAAACTTGCGTCATTCGGAACAGGAGCCAGAGACCGAAAATCAGCACGATCAATTCGGCAAAAACAAAGAGGCTGAGGGCCATCAAGCTGGCCATGTCAATGGCGGATACCCAACTCACTGCCCCGGCGCCCGTCGTCTGGATCACAGGCACCCCTCCTTGCGGGGCGGCCAAAAAATAAAATAACAGGTGCGCTGTTTCGATCAGCATCACCAGCATGGAAAACAGGATGCCGAGACTGCTGGCGATCAATCCCGTCCGAACGGATCGGGTCACGGAAGGCGCCGGCGGGCACGATTGCGGATCGGCGATTCGTTTGGCAAGGCGGGTATACCGATAAAACCAGACGGTGGTGAAAACCAGGATCAGCAGGCTCGCTATCGTCAAGTATTCAACGATCGCCAGCCCGGCGCGGGGGCCGCCGGCAGGAAGACGCGCGAATACAAAGACATAGACCGTCAAAAGAAGGGGGATTGACCCTATGACGATTTGTAGCCAAAAACCAATCCAGCCCAGACGGGAAAACGTCCTGGCAAGGTTGATGAGTCCTGGCGATTGCGGATTTTCCACGAGGTCATTGACCATGATTTTTCCTGCCTTTTTGGTGTTTGCTCTTGGAAGGTGCGAGCGGGCGATACCCACTCGACGAAAAACAGCGCCGATGGCCCCATCCGGCAATGGCGCGACTAAAGCCTAACCCATCTTCACAGCCGATTCAAAAAACTCTTTATTAATCGGCAAGTTGCCGATCAAACAAATGGCGAGTGG
>JBDHRD010000173.1:0-6541 GCA_039807425.1 Candidatus Contendibacter sp.
GTTGCTGGACGGCTTCGATGCCGCGCGCCACGGTTTTCGCCGTGCCGCCGGTATCCTGGATAGTGAACGCCCGCAGACGCTCGTTTTCCTTCAGCCCGTGCGCCTGGAAAATGCCGCCGATCTGATTGGTCTCGCAGCCCAGGCCGACGAAGAGCACGGCGGCGAAGTTGGGATGGCGGGCATAACCGGCCAGGGTGCGGCGCAACAGGGCCAGGCCGGGACCCTGCGGGTCGATGCCGCAGCCGCCGCCGTGGCTCAGGGCGACCACGCCATCCACGTTGGGATAATCGGCCAGCGCCTCTGGCCGCAGGTCGCGCCGGAAATAGTCGGCGATGGCGCGCACCACCGTGGCGGAACAGTTGACGCTGCTCAGCACGCCGATGTAGTTGCGGGTGGCCACCCGTCCGTCGGGCCGCGCGATGCCCAGGAACGTCGCCGGCGCGGCGACCGGCTCGGTGGGTTTGGCATCGACGCAAAAAGCGTAGTCGCGCGAGAATTCGGCCATCGCCAGGTTGTGGGTATGGACATGTTGCCCCGCTTCGATGTCCTGGGTGGCCACGCCGATAATCTGGTTGTAGCGGCGCACCGGTTGGCCCGCCGCGATCCGCCGGGTAGCGACCTTGTGCGCCGGCGGGATCAGGCCCGCCACTACCAGATTTTCCCCGGGAATACTCTCGCCGCCGACCAGTTGCCGCCGGGCGATCACCACATCGTCTTGAGGATGAAGTCGGATCGCCGGCGAATGCGCGGCGGCGGACGGTTTCACGGGCGTGGTTTCCAATGAGCGCTCTTCGTAGAGATGCATGGCAGGGTCTCCTCAAGATCGAGGTGAGCTGGATTTAGGCGGTCCCCAAACCGAAGTAGCGGCTGGCGTTGCCGTAGCAAATCCCTTCCACCACCCGCTTCAGTTGCGCCCAATCCTGCGGATATTCGCCGTTCTCGACCCAGCCGCCGATCAGGTTGCACAGAATTCGGCGGAAATACTCGTGGCGGGTGTAGGACAGGAAGCTGCGCGAATCGGTGAGCATGCCGACGAACGCGCCCAGATTGCCGAGGTTGGCCAGCGCGGTCATTTGCCGGATCATGCCGTCCTTCTGGTCGTTGAACCACCAGCCGGAGCCGAACTGCATCTTGCCGAACACGCGGCCGTCCTGGAAATTGCCGATCATCGTGCCCAGCACTTCGTTTTGAGCAGGGTTCAGGCAATAGAGAATGGTGCGGGGCAGCAAGCCATCGAGGTCGAGCGTGTCGAGATAGCGCGCGAGATTGGCCGCCACCAAACTGTCGGTAATGGAATCCCAGCCCGTGTCGGGGCCAAGCTGTTTGAACATTCGGGTATTGTTGTTGCGCAACGCGCCCATATGCAGTTGCATGGCCCAGTCGCGTTTCGCGTATTCGCGGCCCACATGCAGCAGCACGGCGGTCTTGTACTGCTCGACTTCCTTCGGAGTCAGCGTCGCGCCGCTCAGCCGCCGCGCCAGGATGGCGTCGAGTTCCGCTTCGGTCGCTTCGGCAAAGAAGGTCACGTCCACGCCGTGATCCGAGAGGCGACAACCATGGCGGGCGAAATGGTCCAGGCGCGCGTCGAGCGCCCGCAACACGTCGGCGAAACGGTTGATCGCAATCCCGCTGACCTCGCCCAGTTTGCGGATGTAATCGGCAAATTCGGCGCGGTCGATGTTGAACGACCGGTCGGGGCGGAAGGTGGGCAGCACCTTGATCGGGAAGCTTTTATCGGCGGCGATGGCCGCATGGTTCGCTAGATCGTCGATGGGGTCGTCCGTGGTGCAAACCCCGCGCACGTTCGCGCCCAGCATCAAGCCACGCGCGAAGAATTCGGGCTGCTGGAGTTTGGCGTTGCACGCTTCCCACAGCGCATCGGCGGTTTCGGCGCTGACCAGGGTGTCGATGCCGAAAAAGCGGCGCAGTTCGAGATGGCACCAGTGATACAGCGGGTTGCCGACGGCCAGCGGCAACACCTCGCAAAAGCGGCGGAATTTTTCCTGATCCGGCTGGTTGCCGGTCATGAAATCCTCGGTGACGCCGGAGGAGCGCATGAACCGCCATTTGTAATGATCGCCGCCGAGCCAGACTTCGGTGATGTTGCGAAACTGTTTGTTTCCGGCGATTTCCGCCGGCGGCAGATGGCAGTGGTAATCGAGAATCGGCTGGGGCGCGGCGTACTCATGATAGAGCGTGCGCGCGGTCGGGGTTTCGAGGAGGAAGTCCTCGTCCATAAACGGCTTGGCCATGTTGCCCTCCGGTTCGACTGAATCCCGCCGCCAGCGCGCCAGCGGCGGAGTAAGGGTTGGCTCCCCTCGCCCGCTGGCGGGAGAGGGGTTGGGGGTGAGAGTCTATGATTCCCCGTCCCCCTTGAGGGAAAAGGAGTGGGTCGAACGCTGGTTCCACCGCCAGGTTCAGCCGGCCACCACGCCGAGCAGTCGTGGCAGAGTCAGCGAGAACGCGGGTACATAGGTGACCAACAGCAGGGTTGCGAGCAACGCCGTGTAGAAGGGCAGGATGGTGCGCATCACCTGTCCGACCGAGATGCCGGCGATCGCGCAGCCGACAAACTGGGTGGTGCCCACCGGCGGCGTGTTCAGCCCGAGCGCGCAGTTGAGCAGGATCACGATGCCGAACTGCACGGGGTGCATGCCGGCTTCCATCGCCACCGGCAGGAAGATCGGCGTGCAGATCAGGATGGTCGCGGCCATGTCCATGAAGGTGCCCAAGAGGAACAGCAGGATATTGATCATCAGGAAGATCACGATCGGATTGGTCGAAATCCCCTTGAGGAACGAACCCATGAGTTCCGCGACCTCATAAAGTCCCATGAGATACTGGAACATGGTCGAAACGCCGACCAGCAGCAACACCACGCCGGTGGTCTTGACCGCCTTGGCCGCGGCGATCATGAATTTCTCCCAGGTCATCGTGCGATAGAGGAAGAAGGTCAGGATGATCGAATAGGTGACGGCCACGGAGGCGGATTCGGTCGCGGTGAACACCCCGGACAGGATGCCGACCAGGATGATGACGACGACCAGCATGCCCGGCAGCGCCGCGATGAAGGTGCGCACCACTTCATTCCAGCCCGGGAAGATGCCGACCGGGTAGCCGCGCTTGACGGCGACATAGTAGGCGGCGATCAGGCAGCAGACCATGAGCAGGATGGCCGGGACGATGCCGGCCGGGATCAGCGCGCCCGCCGACACGGTGCCGCCGGCGGCCAGGGTATAGATGATCATGTTGTGGCTGGTGGGCATCAGCGCGCCGGTCAGCGAGGCGTGGGTGGTCACGTTCACCGCGTAATCGACGTCGTAGCCCTTGTCCTTCATCAGCGGGATCATGACCGCGCCCATCGCCGACACGTCGGCCACCGGCGAGCCCGAAACGCCGCCGAAAATGGTGCAGGCCACCACGTTGGTGAGACCCAGCCCGCCGCGGACGTGGCCGACCAGGGATTCGGAAAATTTCACGATCTTGTCGGCGATGCCGCCATGCAGCATCAATTCGCCGCTGAAGACGAAGAAGGGGATGGCCAGGAACGAAAAGATGTTCATCCCCGACATCATCTGCTGGAACAGCACCGCGAGCGGCAAGCCCTCGTAGAGAATCGTGCAGACCGCCGACAGGCCGATGGCGAAAGCGACCGGCACGCCGAGGATTAGAAAGAGCAGAAAAGTAAGACAAAGGATCGTTAGTGCCATGACGGTATCACCTGTTCATCCTTGATGGCGGCAATGATGTGTTCGATGGAAAACAGGATGATCATGATTCCGCCCAACACCAGCGGCACGTAACGCACCCATTCGCTTAACGGGAGGTTCGGGATCTTGTAGTTGGCCTGCATGCCGAGCACGAAGCCGTTATAGACCATGCACGCCGCGAACGCGATGACCAGCACATGGATCAGCAATTCGATCTGGTTGCGGATCTTTTCGGGCAACAGCACCAGGAGTGATTCCATGCCGATGTGCCCGGCGTCGCGCACCCCGGCCGCGGCGCCGAACAAGGTGACATAAAGAATGAAAACCAGGGCCAGGCTTTCGGCCCAGGTCGGCGGTCGGTTCAGTACATAGCGGGAAAAGACCTGATAAACCACCATCGCCACGATGCAGAGTAATCCAAAGACCGCTACGTACATCGCATAGCGCGAGAGGAGCGCATTGAATTTAGACAGCCCGCTTTGCGAGGGTCGGGCTGCGCGGTTTTTATGTTCCATCGATTTTGTCCTGGGTGGGAGGCGTGGACGAAAAGGAACCAGAGTCGAGGCGCGGCTGCGGACCGTGCCTCGACCGTAATGCTTACTGGGTGTCCTGAATCCGCTTCACCAGATCCTTGAGTTTGGGATCGGCGGCGAACTTGTCATACACCGGTTTCATCGCGTCCACCATCTTCTGCCGGTCATCGATCTTGAAGACCTGCACGCCAGCTTGCTTCACCTTGGCTTCGGCCTTGGCTTCACGCTCGTCCCACAGCTTGCGCATCTCGGCGACCGACGCCTTGGCGGCCTCGCGGATCTGCTTCTGTTCATCCGGGGTCAGTTTGTCCCAGACCACCTTCGAGAACACCACGACCTCGGGGGCCATCGAATGTTCGGTCAGGGAGTAGTTCTTGGCGGCTTCATAATGACTGGACGATTCATAGGACGGCCAGTTGTTCTCGGCGCCGTCGATCAGGCCGGTCTTGAGAGCGGTGAACACCTCACCGTAGGGCATCGGGGTCGCGTTCGCGCCCAGCGCCTCGACCATCGCCACGAACAGGTCGGACTGCTGGACCCGCAGCTTCATGCCCTGCATATCGGCCATGCTCTTGATCGGTTTTTTCGCGGTGTAGAAATTCCGCGCGCCGCTGTCGTAAAAGGCCAGGCCGACGAAACCCTGCGGCTCCATCGCCTTGAGGATTTCTTCACCGATCGGACCGTCGACCACCTTGCGCATGTGCTCCTTGGAACGGAACACGAACGGCATCGCGACCGCGAGGGTTTCCGGCACGATGTTGTTGAGCGGGGCGACATTGACCCGGACCATGTCGAGGGCGCCAAGCTTGACCTGCTCGATCGTGTCTTTCTCCTGACCGAGTTTGCTATCCGGGAAAACTTTGATGCCCAGCTTTCCGCCCGACAGTTCCTTCAGTTTTTCCCCCATGAATTTAACGCCCATGACCGTTGGATAATCAGCGGGATGGGTGTCGGAGGAACGGAAGTCGCGGGCCTGGACGGTACCGGCCAAGGCGATGGCGACGGCGGTGGCGAGAGCTTTGGTGAGGTTTTTCATTATCCTTCTCCTGGGTTGGGGATCAATTTAGCAATCAAAAACAAAGGTGGCTGGCGCCGTCTGATTTCCGGCGACTCAGACGCCCGAATAGGCGGAGAATCCGCCATCCACCGGCACGACCACGCCGTTGACAAATCCTGAACCCTCCTCGCAGGCCAGCCAGAGCAGGGTTCCGACCAGTTCGCGGGATTCCCCGAAACGGCCCATCGGGGTCTGCCCGATGATCTTTTGGGCGCGCGCGGTCAATTCCCCTGTCGCTTCGTCGATGAGCAGCTTGCGGTTTTGCTCGGACAGGAAAAAGCCGGGCGCGATGGCGTTGACCCGGATGCCTACTTTCGCGAAATGCACCGCCAGCCACTGGGTGAAGTTGCTGACCGCCGCCTTGGCGCCGCTGTAGGCCGGAATCCGGGTCAACGGGCAAAAGGCGTTCATGGACGAGATGTTGATGATCGTGCAGCCGGCGCGACCGATCATCTGCTGGGCAAAGACCTGGGTGGGCAGCAGCGTGCCCAGGAAATTCAGGTTGAAGACGAATTCGACACCCTTGGAGTCGAGATCGAAGAAGGTCGTCAGCGATTTGTCGAAAACATCAGACGGTTCGAACCAGTCCTTGGTGGTGGTGCCCTTGGGATGGTTGCCCCCGGCGCCGTTGAGCAGCAAGTCGCAGCGGCCCAGTTCCTTGAGCACCCGTTCGGCGGCCGCTTCCAGCGACGCCCGTTCGAGGACGTTGGCGCTGACGCCGATGGCGGTGGCGCCCTCTTCCCGGAGTTGCGCGGCGACTTTTTCCGCCGCTTCGGCGTTGAGATCCAGCACCGCGACCTTGGCGCCATTCGCCGCCAGCACCGCCGCGAATTCAGCGCACAGCACGCCGCCACCGCCGGTGACGACGGCCACCTTATCGTTCAGGTTAATTTTGAAAGGCAGTTTCATCGTTATTCCCCGACTTATTGGCGGCCTTCGACTTTAGCGATGCCTTCCCACAGGCCGTTCAGGTACACCGCGCCGAGCGCGCGGTCGTAGAGGCCATAGCCGGGCTTGCCGGTTTCGCCCCAGATCATCCGCCCGTGGTCGGGACGGGCATAACCGTCGAAACCGGCCTCGTAGTAAGCCTTCACGATTTCAGCCATGTCGAGCGAACCATCTTCGGTGCGATGGCCGGTTTCGTAGAAGTCACCGGATTCGTCATTCTTGACGTTGCGCAGGTGGGCGAAATGAATGCGGCCCCGGCCGGCGAACTCGCGCACCATCGCGGCGATGTCGTT
>JBDHRD010000174.1:0-6532 GCA_039807425.1 Candidatus Contendibacter sp.
GCCGTCACCGGTGGCACCACGGTGCTGTCCGACTGGCTCGTGGTCCGCGTGACAGTCAATCCCGGCGAGGCATTCCTTGACCGGATGATTGCGATGGTGGAAGGCGCCAAGCGCCAGAAAACCCCCAACGAAATCGCGCTGACCATCCTGCTCGTGGCGCTGACGATCATTTTCCTTGGCGTGACAGTGACGCTGTTGCCGTTCTCCATTTTCAGCGTGGAAGTGGCGAAAACGGGCTCGCCGGTGACGATCACCGTGCTGGTCGCCCTGCTGGTCTGCCTGATTCCGACCACCATCGCCGGATTGCTGTCGGCCATCGGCGTGGCCGGCATGAGCCGGATGATGCAGGCCAACGTCATCGCCACCTCGGGCCGCGCGGTCGAGGCGGCGGGTGACGTGGACGTACTGCTGCTCGACAAGACCGGCACCATCACCCTCGGCAACCGGCAGGCGACGGCGTTTCTGCCCGCCGCCGGGGTCACGGAGCACACCCTGGCCGACGCCGCGCAACTCGCGTCCCTGGCCGACGAAACGCCTGAGGGGCGCAGTATCGTCGTGCTGGCCAAGCAGCGCTTCAACCTGCGCGAACGCGACATCCACGCCCTCGGTGCGACCTTCATCCATTTCTCGGCCCAGACCCGCATGAGCGGCGTCAATCTGGGCCAGCGGCAGATTCGCAAGGGTTCGGCGGACGCCATCCGCCAGTACGTTGAAACCCTCGGCGGTCATTTTCCGCAGCCGGTCACCCATGCCGTGAACGAGGTGGCCAGCCGGGGCAGCACGCCCCTGGTAGTCGCCGACGGTCCTCGGGTGCTCGGGGCCATCGAACTCAAGGACATCGTCAAGGGTGGCATCAAGGAGCGCTTCGCCGAACTGCGCCGGATGGGCATCAAGACGGTGATGATCACCGGCGACAACCGGCTGACCGCCGCCGCCATCGCCGCCGAGGCCGGGGTGGACGATTTCCTGGCTGAAGCCACGCCGGAGGCCAAGCTGGCCCTGATTCGCCAGCATCAGGCCGAGGGCCGGCTGGTGGCGATGACCGGCGATGGCACCAACGACGCCCCGGCGCTGGCGCAGGCCGATGTGGCGGTGGCGATGAACAGCGGCACCCAAGCCGCCAAGGAAGCTGGCAACATGGTGGACCTCGACTCCAACCCGACCAAGCTGATCGAAATCGTCGAAACCGGCAAGCAGATGTTGATGACGCGCGGCTCGCTCACCACTTTCAGCGTCGCCAACGACATCGCCAAGTATTTCGCCATCGTTCCAGCAGCCTTCGTCACCACTTATCCGCAACTCGCGGCGCTCAACGTGATGGGGCTGGCCAGCCCGGCCTCGGCGATCCTGTCAGCGGTGATTTTCAACGCCCTGATCATCATCTTCCTCATTCCGCTGGCGCTGAAGGGTGTTAAATATCGGCCGCTCGGCGCGGCGGTGCTGTTGCGGCGCAACCTCCTCGTCTACGGCCTGGGCGGCGTGATCGTGCCGTTCATCGGCATCAAGCTGATCGATCTGCTGATCGCATTCGCGGGCTGGGCGTGAGGATTGATCGGAGAAATACACCATGAAGACCCTGATTCGACCTGCCTTGGTGTTGTTTGTATTGCTATCCATCATCACCGGCCTGATCTATCCGCTGCTGGTAACGGGAATCGGACAGGCCCTGTTCCCGAAACAAGCCGCCGGCAGTCTGATCGAGCGCGACGGCCAGCGGATCGGCTCCCGGCTGATCGGCCAGAATTTCACCAACCCGAAATACTTCTGGGGGCGACCGTCGGCCACTACATCGCAGCCCTACAATGCCGCCGCATCGAGCGGCTCCAATCTCGGTCCGCTCAACCCCGCGCTGAAAGAAGCGGTGGAATCCCGCGTCAAGGCGCTACGTGACGCTGATCCGGGCAACGTCGCGCCGGCGCCGGTGGATTTGGTCACCGCATCGGCCAGCGGACTCGATCCCCACATTAGCCCGGCCGCCGCCGAGTATCAGGTGACGCGGGTCGCGCGGGTGCGCGGACTGGCACCCGAAATCGTGCGAAACTTGGTGAACGAACAAACCGAGGGTCGCCAGTGGGGCATTTTTGGCGAGCCGCGAATCAATGTCCTCGAACTCAACCTCGCCCTTGACCGGTTAACTTCTGAAAAACACCCATGAACGCGCTGATCGAACCCGCCCAGGGAGCAGCAACCGGCACTGCCAGCATCCCCGCCTCACCGGTATTGCCATTGCCGCTGGTCCGGCATTTTCGTCAAATCCTGCTGTGGCCGTTGCGGGTGATGCCGGGCCAGGCGGAAGGGACGCATGTCTCGAAATACTGGGAACTGCTGGAGACCTTGGGGGAAGGCTGCCCCTGGCGGGAAGTCGTGGACGAATTCGGCGATCCGAAGAATTTCCAGGAGCGGCACTATAAGGAATTCATCACGTTTCTGCCTTACGTACAGCGTTTCCTGTATGGTGAGAGCGAAGGCCGCGAAGGACAGACCGGCTACGGCAAATCCCCGATTCGGGTATTTCGTCGCGGCGATATCGCCCGGATGCGGGTTGTGCTTGACCCGTCAACGCCGCCGCTGCTGTTCCAGATCGCCCATATCGATCTCTATTTCTTCTACGACATCGACATCATCATCCTGGTGGTGGAATTCTTCGCCAACGACCTGCCGCTGTTGCTGGTCGAAGACGTTCTGTTCAAGGTCGGTCGGGCTTACCCGGCGTTCTGGGAGTCCAACGGCCAGGGCGGGCAATGTCCGTACCGCGTCGAGTGGCTGTCGGCGACGGGCGAGACACTGGCGGCGTCCGACTACGACAACCGTAATAAATACCTTGAGTTCACTTGCCAACACCGTTCCCCCAACATCTCCGCCCATTGGGAGTATCTACTGCGACCGTTAGCCCTGTACCATTCCGACCGCGAGGCCGCGATCCGCTACCGGCAAATCGAATACCATCGCATGCCACTGCTGGCCTATCTGAGCTTTAGCGATCCGCAAGGCCTGACGCGCGGCGACTTCGCCCGGCTGGCGCTGATCACCAAACCCGGACCGTCCGACACCCTGCCGTACTCCGCCAAGGAACTGGCTCATTTCGAGGAGCACTACTGTTACGACAAGTTCTGGGAGCCGGACAACCCGGCGCTATCCAGTCGCTACCTGTGCTGCGGCCAAGCCTTCGTAGTCGTCGGCAAGGCCAGTCACCCCTTTTTCGTCGATGCCGAAACCGGCCTGCTGGGCCAATTCCGCCATCAGTATTTCATCGTCAATCTGATCGCCCATTTCCAAAAAGCCGCCCTGATGCTGTTTTCGGAATGGCTGGTGGTGGCGATCAGCCAGCTCGATGTCCGCGACCTGGATTCGGTCAGAGTCTTCAAGCGGGAAATCCGCCGGATCATGGCCACATTCCTGCGCTTCACCGAACGCTACTGGTTCCACGAAGTCTCCAACCAGGCTCAGGTCCGGGATTTGTTCCGGCTGCTAACCGGCCATCTCAACACCGACCGGATTTATCAGAGTGTTAGCACGTCAGTCAAGGAGATGAATCAATATTTGGACAGTGATAGCCTGCGGCGGCAGGCGAATACCGTGGTGCGTCTGACCGTGGTGACCACGCTGGGACTGATCGCCACCGTCTCGACCGGCTTTCTCGGAATGAACATCTTCGACGAAACCGATAATCCAGCTTGGGTCAAGCTGCTGATTTTTTTGATGGTGGTTATTCCCAGCACCCTGCTTGTCAATTATGCGGTCGCCCATTCCAAGGTGCTCTCGGATTTCATGGAAGCCCTGGCCGACAAGAAACTGACCTGGTGGGACCGGACCCAAATCCTGCTCAGGGTTTGGCGGGAACCTCCGGAAAAAGCGACCAAGCCGTGAACGACAAATCTGACAACGCCCGCCAGCATCGCTCGCTGACCGGGCAGATGGATACCGCCACTCCCCACGGGGAGCTGTTGTTTCATCTGTTCGCTTCTTTCGTCATTCGATGATTATCCCGGAATCGAACATTCATTCATTGGAGGGCATATTGAATATTTCATTTGAAATGCAACCGGGACGGATTATAGCCCGATGGGATCGGGCGGTGGCGGAAGTGGATCGGTCAAGAATCTACATCGGACATTTGGGGTGTAAGCTTCTGGGAACTCTGCCGGAAATTCCTCAGCCTTTGGCACTGCAATGGAATCAGGAATTTGGGGGTTCCTCGATATGGAAGAGCAAAAATGACTCAAAAAAGAAGTTAGCGCGATCTCTTCATCACGCGCTGGAAGTTGCCAATTTGGAAGGCGCCGTATTGTGGGATACCATGAGATCGGGCAGTGACTATTGGAGACCCGGAAAATTATTGCTCGACTCCGTGGAAATGCTCGCTGTTCCATACAAAGATCGAGTCTCTTACGCCCGGGAAGATTCTGGCTCTTTGGGAATTTCCGTGGTAAAGTATTTATCTAAAAACAAGTACTTGCGTTCTTCTTGCTGCACTGCAATACGCTGCATTTAAATAAGATTCCAGTGCATTCCGTAGCCGTAAAACATAAATATTTTTATAAATCAAAGATTTAAATTTAGACAGAAGAGAATTCAACAGTCCAATCCAAGCCTCCTTCAAGCTTTATATGTCATTATAAATCAATTAGTTGTGGATACCGGGAAATACCAAAGAGCCAAGATTCTTTGGCTCTTTGGGAATTCCCGTGGTAAAATAGTTAAATAAAAACAATGATCTGCGTTCTTTTTACTGCACTGCAATACGCCGTATTTTAATAAGATTCTAGTGCATTCCGTGATCATAAAAAATAAATATATTTAAAATCATAGTGTTGGATTTAAAGGGAAGGGAATTGACGGTCCAATCTGGACTTGCTTCGAGCCTTATACGTCATTATAAATCAACAAGTTATGAATACCGGGAAATACCAAAGAGCCAAAATTTCTCTTCCCCAGACTTCAAAACCCAGGGAAGCCATGGTTTCCCCCATATCCTTTAATCGATTACCGCGTCCTGGCATCAAGTAAACTGCGTTTGGGCCCACCCCGATCCGCTCATGGGTTACATCGATGATGGCGGATCACACGAATCATGATCGTGGCGGCTGTGGTGACTGCCGGTCAACGCAGCGTCGGTGTGATGGCGCTGATCCTGCACCATTCTTGACTGGAATTCTCCCGCCTCCTCCATCGGTCTGGTGGGATGCGCTGAAGATGAATGACTCCCTCGGCTCAGCCAGCGCAGAAACTTGAACAACATCACAACAAAAAGAACCATCAGGCTCAGGACGAAAACGGTTTTTACCGACATCACATTCTCCTCAACATCAGGCGGTCCGCATTCCGCGTATTTTCACGATTCCAATCGCAATGAAAGGAACGATCAGGCCGATCAGGAGGACGGTGATCATCAGCGCCCCCAGTTCGGCGTATTGCCCACGGGATACTACGAAAATTTCGTTCAAATACTTGGCGCCCAGTTGCGATGCCGAGAGCGCCAGGTTGGTAAACGAGGCCATCACCGCGAAAAAGGTCGCCTTCAGGTGACTGGGGGCGGAATTGGCGATCCACGCCAGCATGGGCACCATCGACACCTGACCGAGCGGCGATTCGAGCGCGGTATTGGCGATGGCGATGAACCGGGCGTCCACTACACCGCCGGTCATGGCCGCCGTCCAGTGGTGCAGACCGTAGAACAGGCCCAGGCTCGGCAAAGCCAGGACGGTGGTGGCCAGCACCAAAACGATGACGATCCGGCTGATCGAGTGTTCGGCCATGAAGCGCCGGAACAGGAACAGACCGGCCAGGGTGAGGGTGCTGGTAATCAGCTCCAGTTTGGACAAAAACGCCGGGTCGAAGCCCAGAACGTCGATCATCCACCAACTCGCGCCGGCGCCAGTCCCCGGCATGGCGCGGAACGTGAAAATCACGATGGCGGTGCCGAGCAACGTGCGGGCCGCTTCCGGGGATAATTCACGGAGCAATTTGCCCATCATGAACGCGATGATGGCGAACGAGCCGGCGAAGATCATCTCTTGCCCGTAGCGGAGGCCGGACAGGCCAATGCCAAGGGTCAGGGCGATAAACACCGCGCTCCCGCCGAGGATCCACCGGTTCGGCGTGGTCGCTTCTTCCGGTGCGTGGAGCCGGCGGTCAATCACGGCCCGGCTGTGGCCCAGGGCGGCCAGGCGCCGGGCTTCGCGCCGCTTGAGCAGGCTGGCGAGGATCACGCCGCTGACGGAGAGCAGGGGAATGACCAGCGCCAGTTGGTACAGGCGCAGGTAAATCGCGACCTTGGTGCTTTCGGCCAGCGCCTCGATGCCTTGAAACAGGACGACGTTGGCGATGGACACCAGGATGCCGCCGCCGATGATGGCCACTCGGCCCAGCATCTGCATGGTCGTGTGCAGGCGGCGGAGCGTGGCGGCATCCACGGGCTGGCCGGCCTCATCCAGGCGCGGCACGGCCTCGACCGTCATCGCGTCGGCGACAGCGTCCTGCATCACGTAGCCGACCGGGGCCAGCAGGGCCGACAGCACGTACCAGGCGGACG
>JBDHRD010000175.1:0-6508 GCA_039807425.1 Candidatus Contendibacter sp.
GAACTGCTGCACGTCGCCAGTCGCGCCCATCCCGGCATGACCGGCCTGCTCAAATGGCTCGGCGACCACCGCCGCGCACCAGCCAACCGGGACGAGGAGCAGCAGTTGCGGCTGGAAAGCGACGAGAATCTGGTGCGGATCGTCACCGTCCACAAAAGCAAGGGTCTGGAATATCCGGTGGTGTTCTGTCCGTTTTTGTGGGATGGCCGGCTGCGCGCCGGTGAGAACGATCTGGTTCACTATCACGACCCCGCCGATCCGGCCCGAACCGTGCTCGCCGTCGGCGCGGCCGAGGACGATCCCGCCCGGCGCTTCGCCCGCAACGAGGAAATGGCCGAGAGCCTTCGGCTGTTCTACGTCGCCCTGACCCGCGCCAAGCAGCGTTGCACGCTGGTCTGGGGCAAATACCAGATTCGTGGCAAGTCCGATGAAAGCGGAACCGCGCCGCCGGTTTGGCTGCTGCATCGGCCACCGGTGATCGGCCCGTCCCAGGATGCGCTGGAGGTTACCCAGCAACGGTTCAAGGACCTGGATCTGGCGGTAATCCGCGCCGAACTGGAAACCGTATTTGCGGCGGCGAAGGACACCGTGGCGATCATGCCCCTGCCGCGCGCGCCGGGCCAACCCTATCAACCGCCCGCCGTGGCGGAACCGGAATTGCGGGCGCGCATTTTCGCCGGACCCGTGCCGGAATCCTGGCGGGTAGGCAGTTTCACCGCGATGACCGCCGGCCACGCGGTCGAAACACCGGATTACGACCTCACGGTCGCCGTTCCCGTGGTGGAAACCGAACCAGTCGCGGATTCAGACCATGATGTGTTCGCCTTTCCGCGCGGCGCGCGGGCGGGCGTCTGCCTCCACGCCCTGTTCGAGCGGCTGGATTTTACCCAGCGGGATCGGGAGCGGCTGGAGACCCTGGTCAGTCGGACGTTGGCCGGGCACGGCCTGGACGCGGCGGAATGGACGCCGACGGTAGCGGATTGGGCGGAACGGGTGCTGGAGACACCGCTGGACGAGAGCGGTTTGACGCTGGCAACCGTCGCTCCGGAACGCCGATTGAATGAACTGGAATTTACCTATCCGGTAAAGTCGTTGCATCCCGAGGCGCTGCGGCGGGTGCTGGAGCAACATGGCTACGCGGCTGGCCCGTTCCGGGAGCGCATCGAGAATCTCGAATTCAGCCCGTTGCACGGCTACATGAAAGGCTTCATCGATCTGGTGTTCGAGGCCAACGGGTTGTTTTACCTGGTGGATTACAAATCCAACTGGCTTGGCGCGGAACCGGCGGCCTATCGGCGGGACCGCCTGGACGGCGCGATGGCCCGCGAATCCTACCTGCTGCAATACCTGATCTACGTTGTGGCGTTGCATCGTTATCTGCGGCTGCGGGCTCCGAACTACGACTACGAGCGGCATTTTGGCGAGGTTTACTACCTGTTCCTGCGCGGCATGGACCCGGCGCGGGGGCCGAATTTTGGAGTGTACCGCGACCGGCCATCGGCAGCGCTGGTGGCGGCGCTGGACGAACTGATGGTGACCGGGGCGGCCGCATGAACGATCCGTTGCCGATGCTGCACGAACGCGGCCTGTTGACTGACTTGGACCTGCATTTCGCTCGGTTCATCAATCGGTTAGCCGTTCAAAACTCCCCTCCCCCGCCAGCGGGAGAGGGGATCGAGGTGAGAGAATCGCTGGAACTGGCGGCGGCGCTGGCCAGCCACGCCACCGGTCAGGGCGACATCTGCGTCAACCTGCGGCAATGGGCGCGACGCTGGATCGCCACGATGGGGGAAACGCCTGCGTTCGCGCCGCCGCCAACCAGCGAATGGCTGGGAATGCTGCGCGCCAGCCCGGTGGTCGGGCGACCCCGCGCGCGTCAACCCCTGATTCTCGACCGGCGTGGCCGGCTCTATCTCTATCGCTATTGGGAATACGAACACCGGCTCGCCGAGGATTTGCTGCGGCGAGCCGGTGAAGCTTCCGAGCCGGTGGACGAAACACGGTTGCGCGCCGACCTCGACCGGCTGTTTCCGCGCCATCCACAATTGATTGGGCCGGACTGGCAAAAAGTGGCGGCGGCGGTGGCGGCGCTGAAGCGGATTTGCGTCATCTCCGGCGGGCCGGGCACCGGCAAGACCAGCACCGTGCTGAAAATTCTGGCGCTACTGACCGGCCAGAGCGGCCCGCGGCCGTTGCGCATCGCCATGGCCGCGCCCACCGGCAAGGCGGCGGCCCGCTTGCAGGAAGCGATTCGCGCCGCCAAGCCCGCGCTAGGCCTGGAACCGGAACGGTTGGCACAAATCCCCGAAGAAGCGTCCACCCTGCACCGTCTGCTCGGCGCGCGACCGGATTCGGTGTACTTCCGCCATGACCGCGACAACCCGCTGCCGGTGGACGTGCTGGTGGTGGACGAAGTCTCCATGGTCGGACTGGCGTTGATGGCCAAGACCGTGGACGCGCTGCCGCCCACCGCCCGGTTGATCCTGCTGGGCGACAAGGATCAGTTGGCCTCGGTGGAAGCGGGGGCGGCGTTGGGCGATATTTGCTTTGGTGGCGGCCGATTTTCGCCGGAATTTCGGGCGCGGCTGGCGGACCTGACCGGCGAAGCATTGCCGCGCGGCCGGACCACGCCTTCGCCGCTGGCCGACGCCATCGTATTGTTGCGACACAGCTACCGGTTCGGCGCGGCCAGCGGCATCGGTGCGCTGGCCCGGGCGGTGAACGGTGGCAAGGCGGCGGAGGCGGTAGCATTATTAACCGGCGAGCCGCGCGCGGACATCGCCTGGCGAACTCTGGCCGATCCCGCCGAGTTGCCGGAGCAGTTGGCCGAAGTAGTCGGAGAAGGTTTCGCTCCCTATCTGCAAGCGGCGCGGGAAGGAACCGGACCAGCGGCAGGGTTTGAGCGTTTCAACCAGTTCCGGGTATTGACCGCCCTGCGCCAGGGGCCATTTGGAATCGAGGCGTTAAACCGACTGTGCGAGGCGATATTGCGCGACCGGGGCCTGATCCAGACCCATCAGGACTGGTATCTGGGTCGGCCGGTGATGATCGTCCGCAATGACTACAACCTGCGGCTGTTCAACGGCGATATCGGGATTACCCTGCCGGACCCCGGCGAGCCGGACCGGATGCGGGTATTTTTCCTCGGCAGTGACGGCGCGTTGCGGGGGTTCGCGCCAGCCCGTCTGCCCGAACACGAGACCGTCTACGCGATGACGGTGCATAAGAGCCAAGGGTCGGAATTTGACCGGGTGGTGGTGGTGACGCCGAACGCGCCGTCGCCGGTGTTGAGCCGCGAACTGGTGTACACGGCGCTGACCCGCGCCAAACAGCGGGCGGCGTTTCACGGGTTGCCGGAGGTATTCGCCAGCGCGGTCGAGCGACGGTTGCGGCGGTCATCGGGGCTGCGGGATCGGTTGTGGGTGGAGCTAAGATATCCCACTCAGAAAGAAGATCGCGTTAAGGCATCATCATGATGATGCCTTCATTCACCCGGCATGAAGTCTGACTGCCCAGTAGTTTTATGGACGAGCACAGCGTGCTTGCCGCCAGGGATTCGAAATGGCCCTTTCTTATCGAACCAGACAATCCATTGGTTCTCGTCAGCATAATATGGCTCGATGGAGATATCGTAGTCGGATACGAGGTATCCATACTTGATAAACTCCTTACTTGCAATTTCGAGTGCTTGGTCTCGAGTGACCATCTTCTCACCTCTACACTGTTGGAGGCAACCCGTCATCAATAGCCAGCTGGCGGCCAATAAGGCGAACGCATACGTATTAATGTACCGTTCTTGCATGATTTTAGTCACATGAATTACTTTTTAGCTGCGCATTATCACGGTTGATACCGCGCTGGATAGCAGGTTTGTCCGAGTCAGCAGCAGTTTTTAGCGAGTTCTCCCTGCACGCCTTACCGACTCTATATGCCTTGCACTCTGACTGGCGAAGAAACTCATCATAACCGTCCCCCCCAACCGGCAGTTGGCCATCACTGACTCCGTCACAGAGATTTTCGCCATAGCGACCCTTCCAATCCTTCATGTGTTGCTCCTCGTGAGCTTGCGTGCAGGCGCTATCGGGTCCGGAATTATTATTTTGCACGACGAGCCGTCCGCCCCGGCACACAATGCTATTGCTACTCGCCGGTATGGTGACAGGAGTACCTTTCACGAGTGGACAAGGTGTCGTTGCGCCAACAGCAGGAGTTGCGCCACTCCCCGAGCTGGGTTTGGTAGGATTACTCCGTCCAGTCATGCTTGCGCCCCCTTTTCAAAGTAAGCCAGCACATGCTCAAGCCAAGTCAACGCCTTCCTCTCCAGGCGCTTCGCCTTAGTCTCTGGATCGGTGATCGCCTCGTCCTTCAGGGTCCGGGCGATCCAGGGATAGAGCGGATCGGCGCCGCAGCCGTGGCCGAAAGCCAGCATCAACACAGTGACCAGAACAGCCCCACGGACCGTCGAAAAGCGTTGCTTGCGCGCTCCCTCAATACCCCTGCGGATCAGCGCCTCGATCCCCTCGTCACCGACGTAGGTCGCCTTTTGCGGATAGACGCGTGCGATCTCCTGCCGCATGGCGGGAACAAAATTATCCGAAGGCAATTCCAGCGATTGCCTGGCCAGGATCGAGATGTTTCTGAGCGCCCGCAGCGTGTAGGCATCCTCGGGGCCGGCCACCTTTTCCCGATAGTCCATCACTTTCCCATAAAGCCGCTCGGCGCGCTGCATCTGATCCGAGTCCCGGTTTGCGAGAATTTCAGCGGCCCAAGGGTACTGCGGGTCGGTATCAAAGAAACTGCCGAACAGCAGCATCATTTCGAGGTAAAGTCGGACAGGGCCACGAAAGGTAAAACCATGGCTGTCGGCCCGACCAACGCCGAAATGGGCGACCTTGCGCATCTGCTCTTCCCCGACCGCTTTAAATAGCGGAGGCGAGAACTCCGCAAGATGCCCGACCATTTCGTCCTCGAAGGTACGCCGCGCTACCTCCTCGAACACCTTCACTTGGGATTCTCGAATCACTAACATGGTTCATGCACCTGAAACACTTCAACCTCCGATGAACACGGTCGGACATCCCCTCGCAATCGGTTCCCGGGCAAAGCCTGCCAAGCGGGCAAGGCCACCAATCAGGACATCCAGATTGCCAAGGCCGGGATTCAAAGGTGGATTATGGCTGGTCATATCGGTTAAACGGGCAGCCATGGGCATGAGTCAGCTCTTCACGTATTCGATCCAGACCAATCAGATCAATGACACCCGTTCGCTTTTAATCTGGTTACTCTCGGACCAGAACTTCAGCAGTACAGACGGATCCTCATCCTCGGCGATATAGCGCAGCACCGGTCCGAACACCGTCTGCAACTCCTGATCGTTGCAGGTGGGCAGATAGGTGCGCAACACCCGGGGATCGTAATAGCGGAAATAAAGCGGTTTCAGGTCCGGCCCGTATACCTTGATAAAGGTGCGCAAGTGCATCCGCAGATTGCGCAAATCGGCCCTGCTGATGGCGAAAACACCCCAGTGCCGGCCCCAGCCGCGCTGAAGCAGCCATTCGATGAATGGCGCTTCCGGCGGCAGATGGATGAGGTAAGGCGCGACCAGCGCCAGATCAGGTTCCAAATCGCCCCGGAACAGACACTCCGACTTGACCTCGAATCGCGCCAGGGTCTGGGGCAGGTCCGGGACCGAGGCGCCGTCAAGAATAGCGTAAACCGTCGTTTCGGGAACGGCGAAAAGGTGCTGCATAATGGCTTGCGGTGGGATTACAGCGGCCATGGCTCACGCTCCGCCTCTTGCGTTTTTCGCTGCTTCGCAGATCTCGCAGAACGGCGTCCCACTCTGGGCGGCGCTGGCCAGCGCTTGCGCTTGGGGACTCTGATAGCCCCCGACGCTGACGGAATCCAGCGACTGGCTCTTCTTCTGAATGGGCGTGGCTTGCGCGTCGGTGACCTCACCGGCCTGATCGGTCGCCGCTTCCTTGGGGGCTGTCGGATCCGTGGGTGCATCGGGTGAACAGCCGGAACCCGAACCCGCCGAACCACCGCTGTTGATCATGACCATCATCCCCTGGATCGTCACCCCAGCCGGATTGATATCGACGAAATTGCCCCCCACCTTGAGGGTTAACTGTACCCCGGCCTCGATCACGACCTTCATGCCGGCCTTGAGGTGAATTTCCATGCCGGCGTCAAGGGCGTATTTTTGTCCCGCCTTTTCCTGGATGTCCTGACCTACATTGATCGACAGGGCGCCATTCACCTCTTGGTTATGATCGCCCTGCACCTTCTGATGCTTGTCGCCTTGGATCTTCTCTTTCTGATTACCCTTAACCGTTAGATGCTTGTCATTCTCGACCTGTTCCAGTTGATCGTTCTTAACGATCAAGTGGCGGTCGTTGCCCACCCATTCCAGAGAGTCATTTTCTATCCGGACATCCTGGTTGTATTGACCATGAATGAAAATCTGTTCCTGACCCTTGGTGTCGTCGAGACGGATTTCATTGAA
>JBDHRD010000176.1:0-6507 GCA_039807425.1 Candidatus Contendibacter sp.
AAGGCCCGCGAAGTGCCGATGGCGATCCAGAAAGCGATGGACAAGGCCCGCAAGAACATGCGCGGCGTGCCGCTGAATGGCGTCACCCTGCAATACCCGGTGACGTCCCGGCACGGCGCGGCGTGCGTGTTCATGCAACCCGCTTCCGAAGGCACCGGCATCATCGCTGGCGGCGCCATGCGCGCCGTGTTCGAAGTGGTGGGCGTCAAGGACGTGCTGGCCAAATGCATCGGCTCGCGCAATCCCATCAACGTGGTGCGGGCGACCATCCGTGGCCTGAGCACCATGAAATCGCCCGATTACCAGGCTGCCAAGCGCGGCAAGACCGTGGACGAAATTCGGAGTTGAAGCCCATGGCCGACAAGTTGAAAGTGACTCTGGTCAAGAGCGTGCATGGCCGGCTGGCCGCGCACCAGGCCTGCGTGCGCGGGCTGGGACTGCGGCGAATGCACAGCAGCGCCGTGGTGCTCGACACCCCGGAAAATCGCGGCATGATCCGCAAGGTGTCGTACTTGTTGAAAGTCGAGGAGGCCTGAACCATGCGTCTCAATACCCTCAAGCCAGCGCCGGGCAGCCGGCCGGAGAAGCAGCGGGTCGGGCGCGGCATCGGGTCTGGCCTCGGCAAGACCGGTGGGCGCGGCCACAAAGGTCAGCACGCCCGGGCTGGCGGTTATCACAAGGTCGGGTTTGAAGGCGGCCAGATGCCCTTGCAGCGGCGCCTGCCCAAGCGCGGCTTTCGCTCGATGACCGCCAAGGACACCGCCGAGGTGCGGCTGCACGATCTGGCCAGGATTTCCGCCGAGGTCATCGATCTGGCGGTGCTCAAGGCGGCCAACGTGGCGCCGATCTTCGCTAAAAAAGCCAAGGTAATTCTCTCTGGCAAGCTGGAAAAACCGGTGACCCTGCGCGGCCTGGCGTTGACCAAGGGCGCCCGGGCAGCGGTGCTGGCGGCTGGCGGGACCATTCAAGAGTAGCCGCGATGGCTTCCGCCCTGCCGGATCTCGGCAAAATGACCGAACTGCGTCAGCGCCTCCTGTTTTTGCTGGGGGCGCTAGTGGTGTTTCGTATCGGCGCGCACATCCCGGTGCCGGGCATTGACCCGAATGCGATGGCGCAGTTGTTCGACCAGCAGCGCGGCACCATCCTCGACATGTTCAACATGTTTTCGGGTGGTGCGCTGGGGCGTCTAAGCCTGTTCGCGCTTGGGGTGATGCCCTATATCTCCGCCTCGATCATCCTGCAACTGATGTCCATGGTGGTGCCGGCGCTGGAACAGTTGCGCAAGGAGGGTGGTGCGGCGGGTCGTCACACGCTGACCCGCTACACCCGCTATCTGACGGTGGCGCTGGCAGCGTTCCAGGCTATCGGCGTCAGCATCGCCATACAAGGCCAGATGGTGGGTAACACCTCGGTCGTGATCGCACCCGGCTACGGCTTTATCATGACCGCTACCATCAGCCTGGTCACGGGCACGATGTTCCTGGTCTGGCTGGGCGAGCAGGTGACCGAGCGCGGCATCGGCAACGGTATTTCCATGCTCATTTTCGCCGGTATCGTCGCGGGCCTGCCGCAGGCGGTGGGTGGCACCCTGGAACTGGCCCGAACCGGCGAACTGCATGTCATGCTGGTGCTGTTCCTGCTGGCGCTGACGATCCTGGTCACCGGTTTCGTAGTGTTCGTCGAACGCGGGCAGCGGCGGATTACGGTCAACTACGCCAAGCGCCAGCAGGGCCGCAAGGTGTACGCGGCGCAGACCACTCATCTGCCGCTGAAGCTGAATATGTCGGGTGTCATTCCACCGATTTTTGCGTCCAGCCTGATCCTGTTTCCGGCCACGCTGGGCAGTTGGTTCGGCAACGCGCCGAATATGGAATGGTTGCGCGACATCAGCTCGACCCTGTCGCCGGGGCAGCCGCTGTACGTGCTGTGCTACGCGGGCCTGATTATCTTCTTCTGCTTTTTCTACACCGCCCTGGTGTTTAATTCCAAGGAAACCGCCGACAACCTGAAAAAGTCCGGCGCGTTCATTCCAGGAATCCGGCCGGGGATGCAGACCGCGAACTACATCGACAAGGTGCTGACCCGGCTGACCCTGGTGGGCGCCGCCTACATCACCGCCGTTTGCCTGCTGCCCGAATTCCTGATCCTGTACTGGCGGGTGCCGTTCTACTTCGGCGGCACTTCGCTGCTGATCATCGTGGTGGTGGTGATGGATTTCATGGCCCAGGTCCAAGCGCATCTGATGTCGCATCAGTACGAGAGTTTGCTCAAAAAGAGCAGCTTCAAGGGTCAGGGCTGGTCGCGCTGAGCGAAAACCGTTAATCGAGCGCCGCCTTGCGCGGCGTCCTGAATTTGGAGAACAACGATGAAAGTGCGCGCCTCGGTGAAGAAAATTTGCCGCAACTGCAAGATCATTCGCCGCGACCGCGTGGTCCGGGTGATTTGTACGGACGCCCGCCACAAGCAGCGGCAGGGCTGAAAAACAACGGTCATTATTGATTTACAGCGCCGAGTGAATTAAATTCCCGCTTCTTTGCGGGGCGAGCGCCCGGCGCGATGGGAGGAGTTTCAAGGCATGGCCCGTATTGCAGGCATCAACATTCCGGTCAACAAGCATGCGGTCATCGCGCTGCAAGCCATTTATGGAATCGGCCCGACCCGCGCCCAGCAGATTTGCGCGGCGACCAATGTCGCCCCGAGTCTCAAGGTCCGCGATCTGAGCGAACCCCAGGTGGACGCCCTGCGCGCCGAGGTGGCCAAGTACACCGTGGAAGGCGACTTGCGCCGCGAGGTGTCCATGAGCATCAAGCGGCTGATGGATCTGGGCTGCTATCGCGGCCTGCGCCACCGGCGTGGCCTGCCGGTGCGCGGCCAGCGCACCCGCACCAACGCCCGGACGCGCAAGGGTCCGCGCCGCGCGATCCGCAAGTAGGCGGTCGGAACATTTCGGAATTCCCTTGGCATAGGTCGGAGCATGGCAAAACCGGTTACCAAGACGCGCAAGCGCGTCAAGAAAAACGTCGTGGATGGCATCGCCCATATCCACGCCTCGTTCAACAACACCATCATCACCATCACGGACCGGCAGGGCAACACGCTGGGGTGGGCCACCTCGGGCGGTTCGGGTTTTCGCGGCTCCCGCAAGAGCACGCCGTTCGCGGCTCAGGTCGCTGCCGAGCGGGTGGGCGGGGTGGTCAAGGAATTTGGCGTCAAGAACCTGGAAGTCAACGTCAACGGGCCGGGACCGGGTCGGGAATCCGCCGTGCGCGCCCTGAACGCCGCCGGGTTCAAGATTATCAGCATTATGGACGTGACGCCGATTCCCCATAATGGTTGCCGTCCTCCGAAGCGCCGGCGCGTCTAGTTCAGGAGTCTTATCGTGGCGAGATACCTCGGTCCCAAATGCAAGCTCAGCCGCCGGGAAGGCGTCGATCTGTTTCTGAAATCGGCGGCCCGGGCGCTGGAATCCAAGTGCAATCTGGAGCGGCCGCCGGGCCAGCACGGCGCGCGCCGTCCCCGGTTGTCGGATTACGGCTTGCAGTTGCGCGAAAAGCAGAAACTGCGGCGCATCTACGGCGTGTTGGAGCGGCAGTTCGTCAACTATTACAAGGAAGCTGCCCGCCGCAAGGGGTCTACCGGTGAAAACCTGCTCAAGCTGCTGGAATGCCGGCTGGACAACGTGGTGTACCGGATGGGGTTTGGCAGCACCCGCGCCGAAGCCCGGCAACTGGTTTCGCATCGGGCGATCACCGTCAACGGCCAGCGGGTCAATATTCCTTCCTACCAGGTCCGGCCAGAGGATGTCGTGGCGATTCACGAAAAGAGCCGTACCCAGACCCGCATCCAATACGCGCTGCAACTGACCCAGGGCCATGGCGGCTTTGCGGACTGGGTGGACGTGGACGCGGGCAAGATGAGCGGTGTCTTCAAACGGGTTCCCGATCGGGCCGACCTGCCGGCGGATATCAATGAATCCCTGGTCGTGGAACTGTACTCCAAGTGAGCGATGCCGAGGGCAAACGGATGGTGGGCGCATTTGATCTGCTGAAACCGACCCGCGTCGAAGTGGACAAGCTCGATCCGCGTCGGGCGCGGGTGACTATCGAGCCCCTGGAGCGGGGTTTTGGCTACACTCTCGGCAATGCCCTACGGCGAATTCTGCTGTCCTCCATTCCTGGCGCCGCGATCACCGAATGCGAAATCGAAGGCGTGCTACATGAATACTCGACCATCGAGGGCGTGCAGGAAGACGTGATCGACATCCTGCTCAATTTGAAAGGAGTGGCGGTCACCCTGCAGGAAGGGACTTCCGAAGCGACGTTGACCCTGAACAAGAAGGGACCGGGGGTAGTGCTGGCGGGCAACATCGAGCGGACCCACACCGTCGAGATCGCCAATCCGCAGCACATCATCGCGCATCTGACCAAGAGCGGCGAATTGAACATGAAGCTTAAGGTCGAGCGCGGGCGCGGCTACTGGCCGGCTAGCCTGCGCGAAGGAGCGGACAGCGAAAGCCGGTCCATCGGACGCCTGCGCCTGGATGCGTCCTTCAGCCCGGTCGAGCGGATCAGCTATCGAGTGGAAAACACCCGCGTCGAGCAACGGACCGACTTGGACAAACTGGTGCTGATGCTGGAAACCAATGATACCATCGATCCCGAGGACGCCATTCGCACGGCCGCCCGGATTCTGCTGGACCAGTTGTCGGTATTCGTGGATCTCCGGGGCAAGAAGGAAGAACCCATTCCACTCCCGCCCGTGGACATCGATCCGGTCCTGATGCAGCCGGTGGATGATCTGGAGCTGACAGTGCGTTCGGCCAACTGCCTGAAGGCAGAGAATATTTACTATATCGGTGATCTGGTGCAACGGACCGAGGCGGAGCTGCTTAAGACCCCGAACCTTGGCAAGAAATCGCTCACCGAGATCAAGGATGTGTTGGCCAAGTTCAAATTGGCGCTGGGCATGAAAGTTGAAAATTGGCCGCCGCCAGGTTTGAGCCTGGAACAATCCGAGGAGTGGGCCGCCGCACGGCGTGCGAGTCTGGCTCTTGAAGCGGCGGAAGCGGACAAACCGTCCTCCCGAACGGGACAGCGCACCGCGGCAGGTAGCGAGGATGCCGACGACGAATAGGAGGTGCGGCGCCGCCTGGCTCCTCATTCGCCCAACTGTTTTCCATTACGAGTTTCAAATTTCGAGTTCCAAGGGATCATTGTCATGCGCCATCGCAACGCCGGTCGCAAGCTCAATCGCACCAGCAGCCATCGCAAGGCCATGCTAAGCAACATGGCCACTTCGCTGTTTACCCACGAACTGATCCGGACCACGCTGCCTAAGGCCAAGGAATTGCGTCGGGTCGCCGAACCGCTGATCACCCTGTCCAAGGAAGACAGCGTGGCCCGGCGCCGGCTGGCATTCGCCCGCCTGCGCGACCGGGACGTGGTGACCAAACTGTTTAATGAGTTGGGACCGCGTTATCAGGGGCGCCCCGGCGGTTACCTGCGCATTCTGAAGTGCGGTTTTCGCAATGGCGACAACGCGCCCATGGCGTATGTCGAACTGGTGGATCGGCCCCAAGTGGCGGTTGATTAGCCGCGGATAGTCATTTTTTCGTAAAGGCCGGGCGTTGCCCCGGCTTTTTTATGCCCGCGCGACTGGGGCGTTCTCAGCGCAGGGCGCGGGTGGCGACTTGCAGCAGATCCCACAGATCGAAGACACGCGCAGCATAGGCGTCATGCAATTGATAGCCGCTGCCTTGGCCGGTCAGTTCCTGTTCGAGCGCGTCCAGTAGTTTCATCAGTTTGCGTTGGTGCAGGCCCAGAGCCTGCTGGAGAGGATCGGCGATCACGCCGGCGCCGGCACTCAGCACACCCAGCGCCAGCAGCAGCCCGCCAGTGGAGGCTACCAGCAGACCGGTGGAGGCTGCAGCCGGGAAGAAACTGTAATACAGCGAGCCCAGCGTCGGTCCCAGCATGAAGTTGGCGATGGCGAACTGGTTGGCGATGGCGGTCGCGGTGGCGCTGCCGATCGCCACCGCGCCGGGAGTAAATTGCTTGAAGGCGGCGGCACCCGCAGCCAAGCTGAGCAGGGAACCGGACAAATCGGCGGCCGCAGCGCGGTTGCTGGTATAGGTGAGCAGATAATCTTCGAGCCGCCGCCGAAAATTTTGGTGATGCGCGAGTTCGTCCAGCCGGAGTAGTTCGGGAAGCAGCAATTCGGTGATGGCCGGGTGCACCAGGATGGTTTCCAGCAGCGCGTCCCGGGTGTAGCGCCGTTCCCCCTGTTCGAAAGGCAGTTCCAGCAGTTCGCTATAGATCAGCCACTCGATTTCGCGTTCGACATCGGTCTTGAAACCGGCGGGCAGGCGGTCAAGGTATTGGGCAAGCTTTTCCAGGTGAAGCTTACGGCCCAGGCTCGCGCCGCCACACGCCAGCAGGCGCGGGATGACCCAGAGTACGTTGGCGGGGGTGCGCGCCAAGTCCAAACCGAGGGCGCGGCGGGTAATCC
>JBDHRD010000008.1:0-35186 GCA_039807425.1 Candidatus Contendibacter sp.
AACCCTGTCGCCATGAGGCGCAGAGTGTCCACCTTAAATTCGGCTAAATTCTGTCTTGACTATGGGGTCCACTTCAGTCTCCCTGATAGGCATGAACCAAATTGACAATGCCAATGCCTTTCACCAAGCCATGCGCGTTCCCACTATATTGGCGTTTCACCATTTCAATTTTATAAGAGTGGTTCTTCGACGGTTCTTGTGGAAACCGGGGGGCATCTCCCTGTGTTCGCAACCTAAAATTAACACCAAGTAAGAAAATCAATAAATTAGAGTGTATCAAAATTAGAAATTCCCTTGGGTGAACCTCCAACTCGCCCAACCTCCACAGAAACCGTCGAAGAACCTCAAAATAAGGACTATCCTCTAAGTAAGACAGCACTTAAAAGAATAAAAAAGCAGCTTAGCAAAACCAGAAATCGTGGTTAATTTTAATGTTCAATTACTAATCAAAAGAAAATCAATGATTTCTTAAGCTTGCGATAATCACTTGCAATAGTCTTCTTTGGCTGCGTCTAGCGGCATCGTCAGCCATGGCACGACGTTCCTCCCATGGAATCTTGCCGCCTATCAGATGATAAATGCTGATTTTCAGAGCTTCGCCTGATTCCAGTTCATAGCAGCGTAACAAGGCTGGCAGGGGTTTATAGCAACTCTGGGTAAGGCGCGACAGTAGCTCTTGTTTCTCGGCGGCCGATAGCTCGACATAACGTTCGAGTTGATGATCCAGCTCCACGATCGGGGAACCTCGCCCCAACAGCATGATCACCAGGGTGGCGTCATCATCGGTTTCGTGCGAGGACTGCCGCAACCGATCATCCATGTCCTGCTGATGCAGCGAATACCGGTTCTGGACGATGGCTTCAACCGTGCCCATGGTAACGCCATCCGTGCAAAGAACGATGGCGTCTCCTGGTTCATATGAGACCGTGAAAACATGCGGTTCCAGGGTTTGCTTGGCGCCCAGCGAGGCGGTGACCGCATGATCCAGGATCGGCATGCCGCTATGAATGATGGTTTTTCGATTCTGGAGGCGGGCGACGAGCCGGACATCCGCTGGCGTGCAGAGCTTGAGCGCGTCTTCATGAACATAGTAGGCCGGGGAATCGCCCACCGTCCCGACGATCAACCGGTTTTCCCTGGGGATCACCAGGGCCGCCGTGGCGTTGGTGAGGGCGTCTCCACCCGGAAAGCGCTGTAAAATCAGGCGATGCGCGTACTGGATGGCCGATACGATCAGTTCGTTCCAGGGAGCGCCGTTCGCGGGATCGGAATCCTCCACGTAGCCGATAAAACTGTCGCAGGCCAGCCGCGCCGCTTCCTGGGCATGGGGGCTGGACGAGACGCCATCGCAGACAATCAGCGCGTAGCGGTCGCCGATCCGACGATAGCCAAACTGATCTTCGTTATCTTCGGGCCACGGGCGCGCGGATTCCGCAATCGAGGAGGCGTAAATCGAGTCCATGTTTCAAACTTCACAATCAAAGATCACATCAGCATCCCCCGATGCCGCGCCGGTTAAACAGCTACTGTTCGGGATCAGAATGCACCCGAATCTTGATTCATCACGGCCACCATTCGTTCACTGCAACCGATTTTCGTGCTAGAGTGCCATCGTGCAGAACGATCATGAGGGAGGCGAACATGGCATCCTCAACCGCACAACCTATCGTCAAGGTCATAGGAACCAACGGCCAAATCTCGCTGGGCAAGCAATACGCTGGCCGACAGGTGTTGGTGGAAGAGCCGGAGCCTGGGGTCTGGCTGATCCGCACCGCAACGGTTATTCCCGACAACGAACGGTGGCTGCATACCCCCCAAGCCGCCGCCGACCTGGAACGGGCGCTGGCGTGGGCGCAAGCCAACCCGCCCACGGACGCCCACCTGGACGCCACGCTGGAGCGGCTGCGCGATGGCGCGGACTGAGCCAGAGACCCGGGTCAGGCTGGATCTCAATAACCCGGTGTTCCAGGACCATCTGCTCTCGCTGCCCAAACCGGAACGGCATGCCGCCCTGGATACTCTCGATAAGCTACGCCGGTTGACCTGGAATCAGGTTTATCGCGATCCGGGGCTTAAGTGGGAGAAAATCGCCAGCGTCAAGTCATCGCCAGACCTGCCCGTGACCTATTCCTTGCGCATCACTCAATCCCGCCGGGCCACGGCTTATCGGGACGGCGACTTCATTCGTCTGCTTACCATCGCCCCCAATCATGATAGCGCCTACGGCAGGAAATAAAGCTGTTACAGGTCAGGGTCAAGCTGATTACTACAACCCCCGCTTGGGGTCAAAATCCCGACGACGCCCACACCAACCGGGCGAGGTCGATGCCCACCACGGCATGGGTTTGAAGCTTCAGCCGCGCGCCGTATTTCTCCCGCAACACCACGGCGTAACGATCCAATTGCTGGCGAGCTTCAGCCAGTTTCGCCTGGACCTGGGGATGCGCGGCCAGAGTCTCGCAGGGCGTTTGCATCAACTGTTCGGCGTTCAGGCCGAGCGTTTTGGCCGAGACCGTTTTGAATTCCAGCAGATGATCCCGCAGTTGGTATTGCCGCATGTCCGGGCGCAGGATCATCGCCAAATCGGCATAGCCGCGCCCGACCGCTTCCTCCGAATCCATGATGTAGAAGGTATCGGAGAACAGCGTCACCAGAAAGGCCGTTTTCACCACCAGCTCGTTACTCCAGCGCAAATCGCGGTTGTCGAACACCGGAAAGTAGCGGGTTTCGATGAACTCGGCCAGCGGCGCCAGTTCGCCGGTGCGGTAAAACTGCCGGGTCACCCGTTGCCGGGATTGCTGGTCGTCATAGGCGGCGAGCAGGGCATCGCGGATGCGCTCGACATACAGTTTGCGGATGACCAGATTGGGGATGACCAGTTGCAATTCACCAAAGGCGTTGCGCCCGGCCAGGGTCAGCGCGCCCAGGTAGTAGAGCAGCGAGGCCATGAACACCTGATCCTTGGGGGCAGTCAGCATGTCCTGAACCCCAAAGCGGTCGGCCAGTTGCGGGACGGTCAGCGGCGCGGCGGCATCGAGCGCGGCGGCGATCACGCTGTCGCCATGCGGCAAGCTGGCGATGTACTCGATGCGACTGCGGTCCATGCCCAGGTTGGCGTCCAGCAGATTGACCGGAAAGCGCCCTTCCTGGTGCAGGGACTTGAAGAAGTACAGGGCCAGGGTCGGATTGTAGACCGGGCGGGTTTCATCCTCGACAAAGCGGTAGCCATTGTAGAACCGCTGCATGGCGTCGAAAGCGTCCTCGCGGCGGGCGGCGTCCCAGCCATGGATCTCGCCCAGGCGTTCCAGCGTGGCGCACACCTCGTCCGGGGTAAACCCGCACAGATCGGCGAACGCCCGGAGGTGGCCAATCGGCTCGGCGACGTTGTAGCCGCTGGAGATGTCGGCCAGCACCACCGGCGATACCCCGGTGATGAACACCCGGTCCAAGGCGCCCTGTTCCGCCGCGCTCTTGACCGCCTTGAACACGGTTTTCAGCAGCCCCTCGCCGTGGACCAGCGCGCGGTAGTGATCCTCGTCGAGGGCGCGCTGGCCACGCGGCATCAGCTCGTTGGCGAAATTGTCGTATTCGTCGATGAGCAGATAAATTTTGTGGCCAGTGCCGTGCGTGGCCGCCAAGGCGTGACGAAAACTCGCGATGCTGTTGCCGGGATCGATTTCAATCGGGCGGGCGAGCCAGTCGGCGTAGCGCACCCGGAAGTCGTGGATGCAGGCATTGATGTGCTGATGCAGCGCCTGGCCGACCTGTTCGGCGGCGCCGGTGGCCGCCACTTCGGAAAAATTCCAGCGCAGGATGAAATACTGGTTGCGCCGGTCGGTCGGCGCGCGGCCGATGGCGAGATCGCCAAACAGCGCCGCGAATCGCTCGGCCCGGTCCAGAGCATAGTAGTTGTCCAGGGTGGACAGCCACAGACTTTTGCCAAACCGGCGCGGGCGCAACAGCAGGAGTTGACGGCCCGTGGCTTCCAGGGCGGCAATACGGTCGGTGCGATCCACGTAAAAGTAATGCTCGGTTCGCAACAGATCGAATTGGGCAATGCCGTAGGGAAATTGCATCGTAGGCATTTCAAGCCGCTGGTTTCATCGGCTTGTTGAAACGGCGTGCGGGAGAACCATACAACATGCCTTCGATGCTGATATCCTCATCAACGTCAGGCCAATGAATCCCCTGATCATCGCCAAGAATTTCAAAATGCTGCCGCTGTTCCGGCGCCGCCTCGGACAAACGCCACGACCATGCCAGCGGTACGCTGATCGTCCGTCCATCCACAAGATGAGCAACAACTTCATCATGGGTGATTTGAACGTTTAATAATCGTGGAATCGAGGAGGTTTGGATCGAGTTCATGTTTCAGCCTCCCCATCTGCCTCACAACGGCAACACGCCCTTTTCGACCAGTTCCGCCGGCGTCGGCGGCCGTTCGGCGAGCAGCAGGGCGCTTTCCTGTTCGGCGCGTTGTTGCAGACTCGCCGCCCAGTCCAGCGTGCCCGCCAGCCAGGCCGGCAACCGTTCCAGGAATGGCAACGCCTGGCTCCGCATCCGCTGAAACTCGCCCAAAAACCGCATGGCCGCTTCCCGCCGCCCCAGCAGGCTGTTGAGCGCCGCCAGCTCGAACCAGTATTCGCTTTCTTCCAGCCGGGCCTGCGCGCCTTCCCAGGCGGACAGGCCCAGCGGATGGTCGGGATGTTCCTGCTGGTACCGATGCAGGTAGCCCAGCGCCAGCCCGAGCGGTCCCGGGTCGGGAAACTCCTGCACCCGAGGAGCCAGGTGTTGCCAGTGCTGGCCCAGCAGCCGCGCGGCGTCCGCATCGCCGGCCCGCCACGCCCACAGCGCGTAAGCCCGTAGCAGATAAACGGGCGTCGAGTTGCCCTTGCCCGGATCGGCCAGCAGTCCGGGCACGTCGCTCAATCGTTCCCGGACCTCGCCGGCGTAGGACCGACTTCTGGCGTCGGTTGGATGCGCCCAGGCCGACACGTACAGCAGCCAGGCCAGATCGCGGTCGGGATCGCGGGGATCGTCCCAGCGTTTGGTTTGATAGTTGCTCAGCGCCGTCTCCGGTTTGCCCAGGCGCAAGCCCAGCCGCGCCCGCCGGTCCAGGCGATTGAAGCGCTGGAGCAGCGCGAAGGCGTCGCCGGTCTGCCGCAGCGCGGCATTGAGCCGGTCGTACAACTTCAGTCCCTCGGCCGGCAGATTCAGGTCGATCAGACAGCCGACCAGCAACCCCAGCAGGCCCAGCCCGGCCCGCCGGTCCAAACGGGTTTCGTCCAGGCGCGCGAACCCCTGCGCCACGCGGTCGAGCGCCTGGGCGTAAAGACCCTGGCGGTAAGACGACTTGCCCCAGTGATAAAACACGTAGGGGGGCCGGGCAGAACCCTGCAGGCGCGCGCTCAGCTGCGGATAGACCCCCTGGTAGTGCTCAAACTGGGTCTGATCGTAGACCTCGGCCAAGTAAACCAGATACGACACCGCCCAGTCTCGCGCCAGCGGGGGCAGCCGCGATTCGCCAGCGCGCAGCGCTTCCAGCAGGGCTTGCTCCGGTTCCCGGTCGTCGTAATCGATGCCGAGAGTTTCGTAGAGATCGTCCACCGCCGAATCCAGATCGCCGTCGCGCTGGTAGCCGCGCAGGGTGATCCGTTCGATCAATACCCGCAAGGCATCGGCGTCCTTGTCCCGGAGCATACAGTCGGCCAAATCGGCGTCGGTTCGCTCGGCGGGCGCGCGGGCGGGACCGGCGTGCAGCTCGGCCCGGCCCAATAGGTACAGGCGGCCCGCGCCGTGGTCGCTATCGGGTTGCCGCTGGGCGGCCCACAGCAGTTCGGCGGCGGTTTGGCCAGCCTGCCAGCCACCCAGGAAAGCTCGCAGGAAGCGGTCGGTCGGTCCGGCGTCCAGTTCGCCCAGCGGCGCCAGCACGGTTTGGGCGCCCGCCGCCAGCAGCTTCTGGCCGTAGTCGAACAGATTGAAGCGGTCGTTGCCGCACACCGCCAGCACTACCAGCGGCGGCAATCCGCGTTCCAGCGGCAGGGACCAGGTCTCGCCGGACTCCAGTACCACCGGCGCCCCGTCGGTCTGGGTGCCGTGCCCGATCACGACCAGGGCCGCGAAGGCGGCGAGATCGAGCCGCGCCAATTCGGCGCGGACCCGCCCGTGACCCCGGATCACCCGGGCCGCTTCCAGGCCGTCGATGAGGTTGACGAACAGCCGCTCTCCCGTCGAGGTGGTTCGCTCCGCGTCCGGCCAGAGATCGAGGATCAACATCTCACGGCGGGTGGGGAACGCCGGCGGCCCCGCGTCGCGGGGAACGTGGCGGATGACGTACAGCCGGTGGCGCAGGGACTGGCCCTGGTCGCTGAGGAACTCGAAGGGAAACCGTTGCCAGGGGAGCGGCAGGTCAGCGCACAACCGCAGGCGCAGCCGACCCTCCGCTTCGCCGAGCCGGTCCGCGAGCATTTGGGCCAGCGCCGGCGCCAGCGCGGCGCCGAGCGGTTGGTGGTGGAACCGGTCGCGCAAGGCGGCGATGTCGAGATCGGGCGAGCGTGTTGCCCCCCCACCCTCACCCTCCCCCACGAGGGAGGAGGGAGTCCAGGGCGCGGCCAGGTCCAGCCAACCGGTCGCGGCCGGCGTCCACCAGCGCACGCCCGCGCGTTCGGGCCACAGCCAGCAGTCGGTGATCCGGGCAATCTGGGGCATGATCGTCTCCTAGGCGTCGAACGGGTTGAGCGGCAGCCGATAGCGCAGCTCGCCCCGAGCGGTGCTGACGAGCAATTCGCTGGTTTTGGCGAGATCGGCGCTGAGTTCGACCGCAGGCGCATCCGGTCGCAGCGTAGCGGTTTGCAGGGTCTCACCATCCTCCTGAAGCTGAATCCGCAGGTCGAGGTCGGCGCGGCATTCCAGTCGCAGGTGGAGCAGGCGGTTGGCTTCGTCCACCCACAGCCGCAGGCGCAGGGTCTCGTCCAGGTCGTAGTGCGCGACGGTATCCCAGGGGGATGCGCCCGGTGTTCCCGCCATGCGTTGCGGAGCCGGCGTATAGGGCGTCCACAACGCTCCCACGTCGGCCGCCCAATCGCGCAAGGTGTCCAACATCCGCTCCAGCGGCGAGCGCGCGGCGGCGGCCCATCGAGCCGGTTCCTTCACAGCGGCGGCGGCTTCGAAATAGAGCCGCTGATAGCGCAAGCGGGGATCCTGGGCTCCACCGTAGGGCGTACCGGTCCGCACCGTGTAGGCGCCGACCTGGCGGACCAGGATTTCGCCGGGTTGCGGCAGGATCGTGTCCGGTGGCGCGGTCGCGGCGCATTCCGCCGCCAGCGCCCGCAGGGCCGCCAGCCGGTCGGGTTGCAGTTCCGCCAGCACCCGGCTGGCGGAGGGGAGATAGACGTGGACCGGATTCCAGAGCTGGACCATGCCAGCCAGCGGATCGCAGGGTTCGTCTTCCGGTCCGAGCAGCACGTCGTAGAAGGCGGCGTAGTCGGTTTCGCTCGCGGGCGCGACCAGCCAGCCCCACCAGACCTGGGGCGTCGCGGTGGGTTCGGCGATCAGCACCGCCAGTGGCCTGGGCAAGTCCCAGTCCAGCGGTCCCGCCGGGCCGATCACCGCGTCGAGGCGCAAAATCTGGCCGGCGGTCGGTTTGGGGGAGAAGGCGGCTCGACGGGTCTCGTCGCGGCGGCGGAATTGCTCGCGCAGGGCGGCAGGCGGTTGAACGGGGTAGTCGTCGCCGGGCGCGAAATCCTGCTGGTCGGCCCAGTCCAGAGCGGCGCGGCGGCTGCGGGCATCCGGATCCCGGGCCAGGGCGGCGGCCAGTTCCGGCGGCGCATCGCCGTCCCGCCAGCGTTGGAGCAGCGCGGCGGACGGCGCGAACAACTCGTTTTCGATCAGGGGGAGGGGGGGCCAAAGCTTGCGCATGACGTTTCGTACTCTATCGGTTTCACGACGCCCCGGAGGGCGAGACCGCGCGTTCAAGCGGACGGCGCGGCGCCAGGATCCGGGGCGTCGGCGGCATGGAGTTGCGCCCGGAGAGTTGCGCAATCCGTCTCTATATCCAACAACGCGCGCCAGCAGAGAATTTTCAAAGCCGCCAGCCTGATCGAATCATTTTCAGGGTATGGAGTGCCGCCGAGTAGCTCCGCCAGCCATGTTTGCAGGCGCTTGCGCAGCTTGATCGTGCGATAGGCCGGGTGGGGCAGGAGGGTTTTGAGATGATCCACCGGGATGCGACCCTCCTGATCCGCGCAGAGGCTGCATTTGAGCAGGAGGTGGTCTTCCGGCTCCAGGGAACCGATCAGCCTCCGGGCCTCCTGGCTGACCAGTTCCCAATTCAGTCCCGCCTCCTCGAGCGTCTCTTTCACCTCGGGTTCGGATCGGGTCAGGTCGTCCCAGGCTGGATGCAGGTCTTCCGGCTGCAAATTCTCGAAGACGTTGAACTCGGCAGGTTCCTCACCCGCTGGCGGTTCCGGCGACGGCAGCCCATCCCGTTGGACCTGATCCAGGCCGTCCAAAAGATAATGGTAAAAATAGAGGCAAAGCGTTCCGGTGTGAAAGACGGCGCCGATTCGCGCATCTTCTCTTCTACTCGGTTCAAAGACTTTTCTGGAAAAAAATCGTGGATGTAAAAATCCAGAGACTCGGGAAGTGATTTCAACAAGGCGCCGAATTTTCCCCAGTTGGCGCGCAGAGTTTGGAAAATCAACCGATAGAATTGGGTCCATCCCGGATCCGACAACGCATCCCGGTGGCTCCACCACTCCTGCAACTCGATATCCTGCACCAGCAGGCGAATCCCCCGGTCCAGTTGGCTGGTCTCGCGGACCGTCAAGGATTCGCGGCGCGCCCAGAGATCCAGCAGGCGCTGCCGGCGATCCAGGGGGGTTCGCTGAAACGAGCGCGAGGGCTGGATCGCGGCAAAAAGCGAGTCCAGCCGCATCCATTCCTCGGGGTTCAAGCGGTCGCAGCGCTCCCACAGCCCTCGAAATTCGGCGGTGATGTGGAGCCATTCCGGTAAGGACATGGGGTTAGGTTCCCAGGCGGTATTTCAGCCAGTCGGCGATCCGGATGCGCAGGGGATGGCCCAGGACGCCGATCTCTCGGAGGACATCCAGAGGTATGGCCTCATAGCGGTGGCAGAGATAGCTATCGGTGGGCGGCTCCGAGGGCGCGCGTTTCAGGAAGAAATCCTCGGCGCACAGGTGAAAAAAGGCACGCTTGGGTCGGCGGGTGGAGGGGAGAACCTGAAACAGCCCGCCCTGCTTGACCAGGCTGACGACCGGTCGCCACGCCACGGGATCGCGCCGGTCTTGGCCAAAGTGCAACTGGCTTTGCCGGGCCAGATAGCAGAAGCCGTGCGCCCAGTCGGGAATATTGGGCGATGGCGGTGAGGAAACGGGTTGTTCAACGGGTGGTCTGGGCTGCCACGGGGGCGGGCGTCTTCTGAACATGGCGCGATGATCTCCTGATTTTGATGTGTTTTTGATATTAAACCGCGGCTTGCAGCAGGTTGACGACCTCAATCGGCGCTCCCCGGTCGCGGGCGAACGCCACCAGGTCGCGCTGCGCGGGATCGAGCAGATGTTCGACGGCGAACTGCTGGAACGCCGCGCGCCCCAGCGGGCTGACCGGCCCCGTTTCCCGAAACGTCTTGGCCCAGATCGGGTTGGCCCGCAGGAACGCCTGATCGAAATCCTGCCGTTCCTGAGCGGTCATCGCCGCCAGGCGTGCCTCCACCTGAGCGGCCTGCTGCTGGCGGAACGTCCGCGACAGGTCGAGAACCTCGCTTTGCAGTTTCTCGCGCGAGTCCTGCTGCGTCTGGGCAATGGTCGCCGCGTTCCGCCGCCGGCGCTCGGCGTCGCGTTCCTCGGCGGTTTTCTTGCCGTAGCCTTCGCGCAAGCAGCGCGCCAGATAGGCGCCGACCTGGCGAATCTCATCCGCCTGGCCCCGGCGCCGCTCGACCTCGGCCAGCACGTAATCGCGAATCTCGGTGGCTCCCTCCAGGCCATGGGTGTCCAGGGCGAATAGCGCGTCGGCCTCGACCAGACCGTCTTGTTGCAGCAGCCGGACCAGCGCCTGTTCCTCGGCGGACAGCAGCGGTGGACTGATGATTTCCTCGGCCAGGGGGATCGGCTGGTAATACTTGAGCAACTCGCGCAGCGGTCCCTCCAGCGTGGGCGGTTGCCAGGGCTGCTTGCCGAGGTGGAACACCAGCCCGCCGATGGACTTGCCGGCGCGGTAGGTTTCGTACTCGACCCGAAAGTCGGTGGCGGCGTTGATGCCGTCGAGGTTCGGTTTCAGGATTCGGGTTTTGAAATCCTTGAAAATTTCGTAACAGCCCTCCTTGATTCCCAGGTAGGCCTTCAGCGCCGGCAGCGGAATGCGCAAGGCCTGTTGACCGCGCGAATAGCTGTCGGCAAACAGTTCGTACAGCGGGTAGGCATACTGCGACCGGGATAGCAGCACCATCATCACCAGCTTGAGCTTGGCGAACACCTTGGGGTCCTTGATCATCGGTTCCAGTTTGGGGTGCAATTGAAACCCGATGTACTGACCGGTCTCGGTCGGTTCCAGCAGACTGATGATGAGCTTGCACTTCAGGCTCTTAAAGGTGCGGTCGGCTCCCAGCACGTTCCACTGGATCGTGTTGTTAAAAATCCCCAGGAATGCCTCATAGAGACGCGGATAGTTGTGGCTGTCGTCCCAGCCCAGGAACTCCCGGATAAAGTTCTTCTTGATGTAGTAAAAGCCCTGCGCGTCCTTCTGGGTCATCTGGCAGTGAAAGATGATGAGGGTCATCACCTTCTGCTCCACCACCGACAGCGACCGCTCGAAGTGAATCAGCGCCGTGGGTTTGCGCATGCTGTTGTCAAATATCTGTGGAATCTTGTTCATCGTCCCCCTCCGCCGGTTGCTGAAACTCCCCGCGTTCTCTCCCCTTTAGCGAGGAAAAGTACCTGCGTTGTCCTCCCTTTGGTGGGGGAAAGTACCCGCGTTCTCCCCCTCTTTGGTACCCGCGTTTCCCCCTTTAGCGGGCAAAACTCCCCGCGTTGTCCCCCCTTTAGCGGGCAAAACTCCCCGCGTTGTCCCCCCTTTGGCGGGTAAAACTCCCCGCGTTGTCCCCCCTTTACTCCCCGCGTTGTCCCCCCTTTACTCCCCGCGTTGTCCCAAAAACTCCCCGCGTTGTCCCCCCCAAATTCGCGTTAACCATTGAATTTAAACAGCTTTTTCTCGTATTAACTTTTTTAAAACTACTAAGAAAGACAACAACTAAAGGTGCTGCTGTTTTTCCTGTTTTTGTTGTTTTAAAACAACAAAAACAACAAACCGGGTCGCCAGGAGATCGGCCAACAAGCCAACAAATCCAGAGCCTCTCGTTCAGTACCACCACCAAGAGAAGATTGCATCGGGTAAGGCTGGATGGATTCCCAACGCTGAAAACTGTGTTGGATTATAGGTTACTCAGCAATGTACCAGCCGGTGAGAGCTTTGGTACGAGTATACTATCCCGCCAAGGTTAACCTCGTGAAAAACGGCGCCTTATGTCCACCACCGAACGCCTGACTCCTTCCCTCGACCATACGCCCCGCGACACCTGGCTGGCGCCCGAACGGCCGGGCGAGCCGCCCTTGCGCCTGCGCTACGAAGGCGAGCGGGTGACCGCGTCGTTTGCGCTGACACTGGCCGGCGTGGCGCGGCGCAAGGCAGCGGCCGAGCCGTGGTCGGCCGGCTGGCCGGTGCTGGGCGCCGGCCAGGGACTAGACGCGGTCTATCGGGTGGCGGCAGGCCGGCTGGAGTGCGTGCTGCGGGGCCATGGCCAGGCGGACGCTGCGGCCGCGGCAGTTGTGGATGCCCGGGCGCTGTGGCGCAATCTGGACATCGGCCTGCGGCGGGGGCTGGGCGACTACCACTTCGTGCCCAGCGACGATCCCGCCTCGCTGGAACCGCCGGCGCCGCCCGCCTGGCAAGTGGTGCTGCAACCGCTGCGGCTGCGGATCGCGGCCCGCCCGCCGCGTCCGGTGCGCTTTACCCCGGCGGACCGGACCCGGCATTGCTACATCCTGGGCGCGACCGGCACCGGCAAGTCCACCCTGCTGTACAACCTGCTGGTGCAGGACATCGAGGCCGGCGCCGGGGTCTGCCTGCTCGATCCGCACGGCGATTTGCACCGGCAGGTGCTGGCGGCGGTGCCGCCCCGCCGGCTGAAGGACGTGATCCTGGTCGAGCCGGGCGACGCCGAGCGGGCGGTCGGGATCAATTTCCTGGAATGCGGCGGCCCGCATCCCCAGGTGCGGATGAATTTCATCACCAACGAGCTGATCCGCATCTTCCACCGGCTGTACGATCTCACGATCACCGGCGGGCCGATCTTCGAGCAGTACATGCGCAACGCCCTGCTGCTGGTGATGGACAACGAGATCGCCGGCGGCACCCTGATGGACGTGCCGCTGCTGTTCGAGGACGAGCGTTACCGCAAGGAGTTGCTGGAGCACTGCCGCAATCCCTACACCGTGAATTTCTGGCGCAAACAGGCGGAGCCGGCCGGCGGCGACAGCAGCCTGAAAAACATGACCCCGTACATCACCAGCAAGCTCAACCAGTTCACCAGCAATGCCCTGCTGCGCCCGATCATCGGCCAGTCCCGGAGCACGGTGGATTTCCGCGCCTGCCTGGACGAGGGGCGGATCGTGCTGGTCGATTTGCCCAAGGGGGTGCTGGGGCAGTTGGATACCCAGTTGTTGGGCATGTTGATCATCGGCAAGCTGTTCGACGCCGCCCTGCAGCGTACCCGGGTCCCGGAGGGCCAGCGCCGGCCGTTTTTCCTGTACGTGGACGAGGCCCACAATTTCACCACCGAGACCGTGGCCCATCTGCTGGCCGAGGCGCGCAAGTTCGGGCTGCATCTGACCCTGGCCAACCAGAATCTGACCCAGATGGGCGGCGGTCTGGTGGACGCCATTCTCGGCAACGTCGGCAGCTTGCTGCTGTTTCGGCTGGGAGTGCCGGACGCCGAGCGGATGGCCCCGTATGTCAAGCCCGAATTGCGGGTGCGCGATCTGGAGGATTTGCCGGACCGGCACGTGGCCGCTCGCCTGCTGCTGCTGGGCGCGCCCAGCCGCCCGTTTGTGTTCGCGACCCTGCCGCCCCGGCCGGTCCAGTCGCTCGATCCCGCCGAGCAGGCGCGGGTCCAGGCGGCTCTGGAGGAGTCGCGGTTGCGCTATACCCGCCCGGTCGCCGAGGTGGAGGAGGCGTTGCGGGAGCGCCGGCAAGGCAGGCGCCGGGGTTAGAGCAAAGCCTCGACTACGAACGCGCTAGGAATCGGATAGATGACGTTCCAGGTCCATGCGGTCATGAAGGACGCGGACGATCTTGATCCTATCGGTACCCAACTGGCGGTAGAAAATGACGTGCCTCCCGGCGTGGTATTGGCGATAGCCGTCCCGGATGTCGCTACAGTCCCGGCCTCTCAAGGGTTCCGCCGCCAGCTCCTGAAAGCAGCGGTCCAACATGGTTAGATAGTGGTTCCGCTGCGTCCGGCCCCAGCGTTGCTCGGTGTGGCGGCCGATCACCTTGAGGTCGGCCTTGGCCGCTTGGGTGAGGTGGAAATGGGCCATCAGTTGAGGTTTTCGCGATCCAGTTCGTCCAGCAAGCCCTGGAGGGAATAATCGGCCTTGCCGCTGTCCTCGCCTTCCTTAAGCGCCTGCCGTAAGGCGGCCAGTTTGGTTTCGCGTTCTTCCAGCAGCCGCAAGCCCGCCCGGATCGCTTCACTGACCGAGCCAAAGCGGCCTTCAGTAATCTGCTGGGCGATGAAGTGGTCGAAGTGCGCGCCCAGCGTGACGCTGGTGTTCTTGTGCATGGTGATCTCCTACCGAAATCCAGTGTATTAATATATAATATTTATTGGTACTACTCTAATGCAAGACCATCCAGACGAACTGCTCGATCTGGTTGATGACCAGGATCGGGTGATCGGGCAAGCGCGACGTTCGGAGATTTACCGTGCGGGCCGGGTCAATTTCCGGGTGGTGAACGCCTTTCTGGTCAACGCGGCGGGGCAGTTTTGGATTCCCCGGCGCTCCGCGACCAAGCGGCTGTTTCCGCTCGGCCTGGATGTCAGCATGGGCGGGCACGTCGAGAGCGGGGAGACGTATGAGGAGGCGCTGCGGCGGGAGTTGCGGGAGGAGTTGAATCTCGATCTCGACCGGCAGGCGTGGCGGTGCCTGGCGTATCTGTCGCCGTATGGGCAGCCGCTCTCGGCGTTCATGAAGGTGTACGCGATCGCCACGGACCAGGCGCCGGATTACAACCCCGCCGATTTCGTCGAGGCGTTCTGGGGTTCGCCCGCTGAAGTACTGGCCCGAATCGCCAGCGGCGACCGGGCCAAGGGGGATTTGCCAAAGTTAAGGCTCTTTGGTATTTCCCGGTATCCACAACTAATTGATTTATAATGACATATAAAGCTTGAAGGAGGCTTGGATTGGACTGTTGAATTCTCTTCTGTCTAAATTTAAATCTTTGATTTATAAAAATATTTATGTTTTACGGCTACGGAATGCACTGGAATCTTATTTAAATGCAGCGTATTGCAGTGCAGCAATAAGAACGCAAGTACTTGTTTTTAGATAAATACTTTACCACGGAAATTCCCAAAGAGCCGATGGATTCTGAGCATGCTCACCGTCACCACCCGACCAGAATCCGTAAAGTCACAAAGCCCTATTAGCGGGCGATGGATTCTGAGTGCTCAGCTGGCCCAAGTCATTGGGTTCGAATTCTTCGAGTCACAAAGCCCTATTAGCGGGCGATGGATTCTGAGCAGTCCACTGTGACCAGACTCGTATATCTCCATCACGAGTCACAAAGCCCTATTAGCGGGCGATGGATTCTGAGCATGGTATCCATGGGAGATTCGGTGTATTTTACAAAAGTCACAAAGCCCTATTAGCGGGCGATGGATTCTGAGTCCAAGTTTGTCCAGACTCTCAGACTTTCATGACTGGTCACAAAGCCCTATTAGCGGGCGATGGATTCTGAGAGATCAAGTTAAGACCGCTCCGAAAGATGTCCAGGAGTCACAAAGCCCTATTAGCGGGCGATGGATTCTGAGAAACAACGCGCCGTGATCAACGAGCGCGAGAATAACATGTCACAAAGCCCTATTAGCGGGCGATGGATTCTGAGTTTTTTGAACCCCTGCTGATGGGGTCTCTGGATGAAGGTCACAAAGCCCTATTAGCGGGCGATGGATTCTGAGATCGTTGTACTGAGCCAGCGGCGGATCCCCGATCCGTCACAAAGCCCTATTAGCGGGCGATGGATTCTGAGAAGCGGACGGGGATGCGGGCTGGGAGTACCTGTTCTTGTCACAAAGCCCTATTAGCGGGCGATGGATTCTGAGTGCTGGATTCCGCGCTGGACCGGTTGATGATTGCCATGGTCACAAAGCCCTATTAGCGGGCGATGGATTCTGAGCACGTCATCGGAACCACGACCACGACAAACCCGGCGAGTCACAAAGCCCTATTAGCGGGCGATGGATTCTGAGCAAATCACTGGCATCAGGCTCCATCACTTCCAAATCAGTCACAAAGCCCTATTAGCGGGCGATGGATTCTGAGGACGTGGATCGCGTCAGGCATCCCACGGTCAAGATGAGTCACAAAGCCCTATTAGCGGGCGATGGATTCTGAGAGCATCCTACAGGGGCCTCGATACCCTATTGATGGAATGTTGATGTCGCGCGGTGGAACCCGTGATTTTTCATTCATGGATGCTCAAAAACAATAAGTTATAAAAGTATAGCGACAAACAGCCTGCTTTACCAGAGCTGGGTACTTATCCTCGAAAGGTGTAAAAATCCTCGATACGATCCCGACCCTCTCCGTCGGCGCTAAATGGGCTATCCAAAAGCACCTGGCAGATAAAAAGCCACCAAAATCATATTGTTGCCAGACGATTTGCGTAGATTGGCTTAAGATCAGCAATCAATTGATTTATCTGATCTTTCTAGCCAACCCGCTCCACGAACAGCCATCGTCATCAGGATGGATCGTCGATGGCGCGCACGGCTTAACGTCCCAGTACATTCAGTGCCAGCGGGCGAAATTCGTGCCCCGGGTCATCCAGATGCTTGGCCAGTTCCCCGATCTGACCGTGCAGAATCCGACGGTATGGATGATGCTCGCCTTGCCACAACACCGGCTCCTGCATCAGCGTTTCCCACGCCGCGTAAAACTTCCCGCGTTGGCCATCGCGCACCAGGCAAGCCCCGTCCGAACCGACCACAAAATCCGTCGGCGCGAACCCATGCCACACCAGCCGTAACACCAACCGATCCACCAACGGCCGCAACGGCTCCATCAAATCCAGCGCGCACGACGGCTGCCCGCCATCGCTGGCATGAAACACCCCCGCGAACGGATCCAGCCCATAACCCTGCAAGCCGCTGCGCAGTTCGCCCAATAACAAGGTATATCCCAGCGACAACAGCGCATTCACCGGATCGGTCGGCGGCCGTTTGCGCCGCCCCGGAAATGTAAACACCGATCCGGCCAACAACAGGGAAAACGCTGCAAAGTAACATTTGGCCCCGCTGCCCTCGACGCCGCGCAACACCGCCGCGTCCCGCGCTGTCCGCGCCGAGGCGATGAACGGTTCCAGCGCCGACGCATCGGGTGAGTCGTGCGTGCGCAACAACCAGCGCTGATTGCGCAGCTTCGCCGTCACCAGCGCCCGCGCCAGCTTCAGCGCCGCCGCCTCATCCTGCAGCAGCGCGTACTGGCGCGCCCGCCGCCGCACCTGCCCGCCGTGCTCCCCCTGTAAATGGCCGTGCAACCAACCCCGGCTGGTCAGCAAAGTGGTCGGAATGCCCCGCTCCAGAAGGGCGTTCAACGCATCCGCTGTCAACTGGATCCGCCCGTACACCAACACCCGCTCGACCTGCTCCAACGGAAAGCACCGCTCCCCGCCTTCACGGTCCCGCAGCACCAGCTCCAAACCCTCGCGCCCCAGTTGGCTGCCCTGCTGATCCAGATACAAGGTACACATCGCGTTGCCCTCACTCGACGATCACAAACCTGACCGGTTCCAGCGCCACCGGCGCCGCGCCTGGCCCCCACGCTTCCGCCGAGCCGATCAGGAACAAATCCAGCCGTTCCCCAGCCTCCAACGTTTCCGCCCCTAACAACTGCTCCAGCCGCGCCTTGCGCCGCCCGTCCAACTGACAGACGAACACCGACTTTTGCACCGGTTCGCCGAACCCGCGTAACAGCCGGTGCAGGCGTAGCCGCCGCTTGTCGTCGCTGATGTCGTAGGCCACCACCCAGGTCGCCATGGGGTTCCTCGCTCAACGGCCCTGTACTCCTCTCAACGCCAGCAATGCCCGATTTTTTAATTTCACCTCACTTTAAAAATCTCCCGGTCCGCGCGTTGTTGAAGATACAGAAGTGGCAAATCGAACGGTCATCTGCTTAACTTAACCACAAACAAAGCAAGGTCTTAAACCAAGGAATTCTCCTTATGTCTCCGCTTGCTGCCTTACGTACCCCCGCCGACGCTGGTGGCAGCGTCAGCCTCAACCTGCGCACCCTGACTCCCCTGTACACGGGCGGCGTCGGCCAGTACGGCGACCAGATTCATCCCGCCGGTCTGCTCGGCGGCCTGCGCCGGTTCTCCTGCCTGCTGGCCGCCGCCGTGGGCGATGCCCACTTCGAGCAGGCGGTCTGGGGTGCCGTGCCGGCCCAGAACAACCCCAACCACCACGCCAAGCAGGTCGGGTTGCGGGTGGATGCCAGCGGCTTGCAAACCATCAGGCCAGTGGCCGGAAACGGGTGCATAAACTGGCCGCGTTCGGATGGCGTGAATCGCATGGGCTGGTTTTATAACGTCGCCCAGGAAGGCCAGTTGGGCTTGACCTGCACCCGGCGCGGGATCAGTCACTGTCATTGGCAACTGCTCCTGCTGGCGCTGCGGATTCAGATCAACCACGCCACCTTCGGCGCCAAGGATCAATTTGGTTTGGGGGTGCTAGACGCCGCGTTGCCTCCGGTGGAGCCCCTGGAACCCCTACCGGGCGACCCGTTACCCAACCTCCCCAACCTCCACAATGCCTTCTTCGCCCGGGTGGAATTCGGTTGTCCGGCGCCGCCTGCCTGGCAAACTCGATTGGAACAGGGCCTGCGCTGGCGGGAATATCTGCGCGGCTGCTTCCGGCCGGGCAACAACAACCTGCGCCATTACCTGTTTGGGGAGCTCGGCCAGTACGGGAGCGCGATCAACATCTCGGCGGTGTACCCGCATGGCAATGGTTGCGCCCTGCGGGTTTGGGGCGTGCTGCCGCACACCCATCCTGTTCCCGCTTGGTTTGCCGGTCGACGCGCAACCGTTATGGGAACTTTACGAGCAGCCCTGACGAGCGGTCCGGCCGGAGTATTGCCGGGCGCGAGCCCCCCGGTCTGGCAGGATGGGGCAGCCCATCAGGCAGATTTCGCGCACTGGATCAACCAACTGGCGGGAGTAACGGCATGAGCTTCGAGATATTGGCGGACAGCAATTTCACACCGCGCCCTAACGACTGGCTCCAACAGGGGGCGCACTTGCGCCGCACGGTGCGGCAAAACGCGGATCTGACCGCGCAGCGCACCGCTTTCCTGAGCCAATATGCCATCACCAATGCTCACGGCGGCAGGGGCGAAGCTCATCTTTACCCTTGCCACAGCCCCGCGCTGACGCCGACTGGCTTGAACACCGCGACCCGAACGATGGCGCAGGCCCTGGCGGGGTTTCCCCGCTACAGCGCCCGGTTACTGCTGACGTTTCGGCTGCTGGCGCCCCTGCTGACCAAGGATGACGACCCGTTTTATCTATTTGATAACCCGGCGCGCAAGGATCACCTGCTTGGCCTGCCCTACCTGTCCGCCGCCAGCGTGAAAGGGCTATCCGCCGACGCCTATCAACGGGCGTTTCCCAACGCGCAACCCTGGCTCGACCTGGGTGAGGACGATCCCAACCGTACCCGCATTTTCCGCCACGCCGATCCTCATGCGCGCCGACTGTTCGGCATCGCCGACGACGGGGCGAACATCGAGAGCGAAAAGGGCCGCCTGCACTTCGCTCCGGTCTGGTTCAACAAATTGCAATTGCTGGTCATGAACCCCGGCGATCCGACCACCGCCATGGGAACCCAGCCGATCCAGTTTGAAGCCATCGCCCCCGGACAGGCCGGCGTGCTGGAAGTGGTGTACTTCAACCCCTACGGAGTGAAAGATAGCGACGAGGCTACGGTGCGTGCCGATCTGGCCCGCTGGCTGGCGGCGGTGGCGACGTGGTGGCCGGCGCTGGGACTCGGCGCGAAACGGCTGGCTGGGTATGGGGCGATCCAGCCTGAAAAAGCAGTCTTGCACGCGGTGGGTTGGTCAGGCATGGGTACAAGCACCGGGCCGAGCGAGACCTCGACTCCAACCATTCCTGACTATGTTCGAGAGTTCCAGAATGAACACGGCGAACTGGTTCCCGAAAGCAAACTGGAGAATCGGCTGGCGCTGCCGGGTGAAAGCGGAGAACGGCTGAAGACCTTGATTGAGCAAAAGGAACAATTGCAGGCACGCAAGCAGGAACTGCAAAGAATGGGAAAGGAAGCGAATAGGGAACTCAACCAGGTCAGGAACAATATCGACAGGATCAACAGGGAAAAGGAGCAGCTGATAAAACCCTTGGAAATGGAAAAGCAGAAGCTCAGGGCTCGCTATCGGAGTGCTCAGACTTGGCTCAAAAATAACACCCCACAGCCTGAACCGGCCGATACGACAACAGCCGTTCAATCGCAACTTGCCCTTGAAGAATGCACGAAAACCGGCCCGGAAAGCTGGCTGAACCTGGCCCATTGGATCGCGGAGTAGCCGTCATGACCGAACTAAAAATGGACGAACAAAGCCGTAATTTGATCCTGGCGGCGGAAATCAGTGGATTGCTGCACGATTTGGGCAAGCTCTGGCTGGAGTTTGCCCGCGAGAAAATGGGTGAGGTAGATAACCGCCGCGACGCCCAAGCCCTGGGATTCAACGATGCCCACGGCGCAATTCTGGAAGATCGACGGCTCTATCCGCCTGCCAACGAGGAACAGTGGCTTGCGCAAATCAAGTGCCATCCGGAGTGGGCGCAAACTCTGAGGTTACCCGACGACTGGGTTGCCCCCGACACATGTCAGGCGCGCGGTCTGGGCGATCCCCTGCGCCAGCATCACTCCATTCAGGATACGATTGCTAGCGATCGCCCAGTTTTTCTTGGGGATCTGTATACGCTGGGAGCTGACGTTCGCGATTCCGCGCTGGACAAGGGTTCCGGCGGGACCCGGCGCAGCGAACAGCGCGTGAATCACGGCTTCATCGCCGACAGCCTGGGCAATGAAGACTCCAGCCGGTCTTATGGCCCGGAGACGTTGCAGGCGCTCTGGCCGCAAGCGCGGGAAGTAATCGAGAATACGCTGCTGGCCAATGACGCCTGGCTCGACGTGCCCAAAGCGCGTCAGCGCTTCCTCAAAGGCATCGAGGACGTGTTTCGTCAGGCGCTGGGCGAAACCCGGCGGCCCACCAACGACGTCACCCTCTGGCATCACAGCTATTCCACCGCCAGCCTGTTCAAGGCGGCGGTAGCAGAAAGCGTGCTGCGCCGGAATTTCCGCCATTGGCAGAACGAGGCCGGCGATTTTGCGCTGCCTCGCATGGGCCGGGTGCGCTTCCGGCTGCTGGGAATTCGCTGGAACTGGGCGGTGCTCGTCGGCGGCGCGTTGCAGCCGGTGATCCTGGCGGCGCTGGCGGAAAGCCGGCGGCAGGCTATCGCGCAATTGCGCCAGCGCCTGGAAGTCGATTACCCGGTGGGCAACCTGGTCTACGAGGATGACGATGGCGCGGTTTTCGTGATCAGCGGTTTTTATGAGGGACCGGAAGATGCGGAGGGCCGCCAGGCCGAAGCTCTGTTCCGGCAATACCTCCTCGACCCCCTGCAACCCGGCATCCTGCACGACCTCGCCCCGCTCGGCGTCGGCGTCACGGTACGGCTGGCCTGGACCCGCAACCGCCTGTATTTAACTGATTTCCCTGAAGTAATGGCTATCGAGGGGGGTAAAGACAGTCAGGATCGTCAGCAGCTGTTGCAGGTCGGCGAGGACGAATTGGGGAAACTGTGGGCCAGACAAACCGGCGCCGGCCAGCAGATACAAATCTGCCCGCAATGCGGACTGCGGCCCGGACAGGTCCGTGAACTCGCGCTCAACGAAAGCGGCCTGAATGCCGACGATCCGGGCGGGCCGAGCGGGTTTTGCGTCCATTGCCAAATGTTGGTCGCCGACAGCGCCTATAGTCAGCGCCGCCGTGAAGCCGGTCAGCTATTCGGTTTTCAACCGCAGAGCTTCAACCTGCAAGCCATTCGCCAGCAGCGCGGTCCGGATGGCAACGCCCGTGTGGTCTTGCTCTCGGTACGGGTCAATCCGGCCCGCGTGGCGACCGGCGCGGCGCTGTTGACGCAGTTGGCGCGACCACTGACCGATATGAAGCTTTTCGCTGAAACCCCAGCGCCAACCCCCGAAGAGGTCGGTGACCTCATTCAACAGACCCTGACAGCGCTGGCGGCTGGTGCCGGGGATAAAAAACTTAACCAGGACGGCAACCGGATTCGGCAGTTGTTGGGCGATAACCGCTGGCTGACCAGATCCGATGGTCGTGCCGAAGGCTCTCTAAAGGACAAGGCCCGTCATCTGCTCGATGAATTCTTCCTGCGTGAATTCATTCCCACCGATGCCGGCCTCTATCGCCACGACGGCGACCGCCTGCTGCTGTTCGGAATGCGCAAACACGCCTCGCCGGGCCGGCTGGCGCGTACCTGGGACGACTTGCGCGCGCTCTGGCAGCAAATCCTCTGGGACATCGCCGGTGACACGCAACAATGGCTTATGCCGCTCTCGCTCGATGCTGGCGGCTTTCGGGTAATCGTCGCCGCCAATGACGCCCGTAAAGCCTTGGGTCGTATCCAGCAACGGGTGAACGAGAGGCTGAATAAAGTTCGCGCCGGCCTGGACGTTCACGTTTCCGCCTTGGCCTTCCGCGAGAAATTCCCGCTCTACATCGCTCTGGACGCCCTGCGCCGCATGGAACGCCGCGTTACCGACCTTCGCCCCCAGAACTGGACCTTGCGCTCGGTTTTGAAGCGCAAACACGACGGTACGCCCGTGAATCCACTGGACGACCGCGTTCAGGAGGTGGTGCTCGATTGGGATACCGAACAAGGTCCGGTGCAATGGACGGTCAACCTGCGCACCGGCGATCCCGAACAACCCGACCTCTGGTATCCCCACGCGATTTGCACCTCCCGTCCGAAAGGGCCGGGCCGGCTGGTGCGACTCGATCAGCTCAACCCGGGCGAAACCATCCACCTGCGCCCGTCCACTTTCGATTTCATGGCGCTGGACGGCACCGCCCGCCGCTACGACCTGCGCTATGACGAGAATGGTCGCCGTCCACATTTCATTTTGGGCGAACCCGGCCGCCATCCCTATCTGCTGGAACAGCTTGGCGAACTGCTCGATTTGCCGCGCCAGATCGGATGGGACATCAGCCGGACCAAGGGTCTGCTCGGCCAGATCATCGAGTGCTACGAAAAATGGGTGCGCGATGTACCCGCCGGCTTGCGGGCGGCTGGCCTCGAAGCCTGGCGTGGTCACTGTGCCGCCATCTTCCGCCGCTATCTCAAGGACCAGCCCGGCGTGCGCGACCGGCTGATCGAGTTGCTCCAGCATGAGGAACAGGTCTGCCTGCTGTTCGATGCCTTCGAGTGGAGCGGATTGATTGAAAAAGACGCCCATTCGCGCGTTGAAGAATCAGAACCCGCCTAATTGCCGAGAATCGACATGAAACCTCATCCGCTTTATCTGTTTGCCCTCGATCCCACCCATATCGGCGCCGGCGGCTACCGGCTGGGCCGGGTGGACAACACCATCCTGCGCGACGCCGCCACCGGTCTGCCCAAGATACCCGGCAGCTCGATCAACGGCGCGGCCCGGTCCGCCGCCATCTATTCCCTGACCGACGATAACGACCGGAAAAAAGCGATGGACTATGCCCGCGAGACTTTGCACAACCAGAACAAAAAGCGCCCTCATTCCGGCAAGGACGATCCGGTGGCCAAGGTGTTCGGCTACGCCGAAGGGGACCAAAACGGCGAATCCCGCATCGGTCTGGTCTCGTTCCGCGACGCCGAAATCCTCGCGTTTCCGGTCCCCACCATGGCCGGGCCGCGCTGGATCACCACCAAACCACTGCTGGAAGCTGCGGGTTGCGCCAACGTGCCGAACATCAATAATCCTGATCGGGTGATCGTCCAGAGTGTCGGCAGCCCACCGCCCCGAATCAACCTGGGCTGGATTCTGTTGGACGCGACACCCAACACGATCCCCTTTCCAGCTTCCCTCAACAATCAACCGGGTATGGCGCACGTCAAGGCCAATCTGGTGCTGGTTGATGATGACCTCTTTCCCAGTCTGGTCAACGCCAATCTGGAAACCCGGACCTCGGTATCCATTGACTTCGAGACCGGGGCGGGCGCGGAAGGTCTGCTGTTCACCTACGAAGCCGCGCCGCGCGGCACGCTCTACCGGGGACAGGTGGATTTCGACGACCAGCGCTTTCCCACCGAATACTCTGGTGCGCTGGATCTGGTGAAAAAAGGTCTGACGCTGGCCTGTCAATTGGGCCTGGGGGCGATGACCACCCGTGGGTTTGGCCGGATGCAACCGATGTTGGAGGGCTGATCATGATCAACCTGGAACCCCTGGCGGCCCGGGCCGCACGAGGCATGGTCATTGATACCCACGCCAAGGACTCCTTTAACCTGATCAACAAGGCGCTGATGGTGCTGGCCGAGCAGGGTCTGTTCGCCTTCGGCTTGTTCCTCAACAGCCGCAAGGATCGGGAAAACGATCTGGCGCGACAGATTGACAGCGCGGTAAAAACTTTGCTGGTCGCCGCCAATCTGGCTGCTCAACCGCAAGCTGGACAACAAATTGCCGACTACTACAAGGCGCTGACCGAAACCCGTCATGGGGAGCAGCCCACGCAAGCCCTGCAACGGCTGATTCTGACCAAGCAACTCGTCGAAACCGCCCTGACCTACGGCCGCTATCAGGCCAAATCACTGACCTGAGGGCCACGCGCCATGCTGTTCACCGGCTTCATACTGGAACTGGAAACGCCGTTGCACATCGGCGCCGGGCGCGGCGGGATGCTGGCGCGCGGCCACGGTTTCGTGCCGGGCCATGTGGTCAGCTACGCGCTGGCCGCCGCCATCGGCAAGGCCAACGGTGGTCAATACCCACATTTCGCTGCCGCCTTGCAGACCGTGTTAAGCGAAACTCGCTGCGGCCCGCTGTTCATTTTCGACCCCCAGGAAAAACGCACCCTGCTACCCCGGCGGGATCGCGAGCGGATCGAGCGCCATTATTTGACCGCCCGCAACCACGTCACCCTTGATCCCGAAGCCGGCAACGCGGTGGAAAGCGCCCTGTTCGAGGTCGAGAGCATCGCCGCCCGGGTGCTGCACGGGCTCCAGCGCGGTACTCCGGTCCAACTCGTTGGCGGTCTCTGGCACAACAACCAACAACTGGCCCAAAAGCTGCTCAAGGATTGGTTTAGTCCAGGCCTGTTGCTGGGCGGGGAACTCAAGACCGGTCTGGGGCGGGTTCGGTTGGCAACAAAAGGCTGGATGCCAAATGCCTCGCATTACGCGCAAAACTCAGCTTGGCCGGTGAACGGCAATGGCTTGCAGCTCAATGCGGATGCCACCCTGCCCGGTCCCAGCCTGGACGGAAGCAGCGATGCGCCGCTGCAACCCTGGCTGGGCCGGTTGTTTGACGAAAAGCAGGGCTTCGGTCGCCGCTTCCCCGGCGCGGCGCTGGTCCGGCTGGATGCCCGCTGCATCGTGCCTGGTCATTATCTTCCCGCCGCTACCGAGGTTGGCCTGGGTTGCTGGCAGCGCGGCGATGCTTCGGCTGACTGAGTTCCACGGCCTGCGGATCTACGGCCTGGACTGCACTCTGCACAGCCCCCAGCCGTTGACCCGGCGCGGCTTCTACGGCGGCTGGCTGCGCGGCGTCCTCGGCCACGCCCTGTTTCGCGGCAACTGCGTTTACCCGGAGCCGCGCTGCCCCGAGTGCGCCTTGCGCGGCGGCTGCCCCTATCCCCAGGTGTTCAAGCCGCACCTGCTGCCCGGTCCGGACGACCAGCTGCCACCCTACCTGCTGCACAACTGGGGCTCTACGCCTGCCGGCATCCGCTTCAGCCTCCTGTTGCTCAATCCGGCGCTGGGTTTCGCCGAGAACTGGCTGCGGCAGATGGACCGCTTTCTGCCCGAACTGGAGATCGGCGGCCAGCTTGGCGCCCGACTCGGCGACGTTCGCGATCTGGCCAGCGGCCAAGTAGTGTTTCGCTCCGGCCGCTTTGTACCCGGTGCCCGGCTAACCCCACTGCAACCGCCCTTGCCCAACGGCGAGCGCCTGACCGTGGAATGGCTCACCCCCCTAGTCACTAAGCGCCAGGACGAGGATCCACTGTGGGGGGCATTGCGTACCCGCTTGCAACGACTCGTCAACGTCTATGGCGACGGCAAGCCGGTCGCCCCGCCGGCTACTACCCCCTGGCGGCTGACCGCCGCCCGCCTGCAACCGCAAACCGTCCTCCAGGGTCTCGATTCCCGACGGGTCATTCACGGGCTGCGCGGCGAACTGGAACTGGCCGATCTGACGCCGCTGGGCGCGCAACTATTGGCCACCGGCAGCTACCTCCACGCCGGCGGCGAAGTCACTCTGGGCTTCGGGCGGTATCGCTGGCGGCGGGATACCCGTTCGGGCTGAGCAGCGGTACCGACACCTCGCTCTCGCCGTGGGAGCGCTGTACCCGAACTCCCTCTCATTGTCGACCGCCTGGTTCAATCGCTGGCCCCTCGCGTCTCGGGGAGGCCGTCCGAGCATTTCCTGGTTCCTGTAAAAATCCGGCCTTTCCCGCGTTGTTCCATTCACAAGGCGCGCAGGGTCCTCGAACCGGCGTCACCGTGGAAGAGGATGAGCATGGGATGAACGACGCGCCAGCAATTTCCCCGGCTTTTTCGAAAACCGCCCATTCCAGGCGTTGTTTTCAATGAAGCACGGAGGGGATGCAGGAACGCCCTCACCCCCACCCCTCTCCCACAGGGAGAGGGGAGTCATACAGCCCCTATCCATACCACGCCAACGGAGAGCGACCATGACCCACCACAACCAGCGCCCTCAGGGAAAAACGCGGTCTGCCATCGCGGCCGCCATCGCGGCAGGCACGATCCTGGCTCCCGGAATGGCCAGCGCCGCTGCGCCGCAACCGATCAACAAGATCGTGGTATTGGTCGATGCGTCGGGCAGCTACCGGACCCGCCAGGCCGAGGCCGTCACCCGGGTGGTCGAGCTGCTGGCCCGGATGGCGGAGACCCGGCTGCGGCGCTGGGACGCGGGCGCCGATCAAATCGCCGTGGTCAGCCTGGACGCCCTGCCCGAGGTGCTATGGCAGGGCAATCTGCGGGACCTCAAGGCGGTCGGCGCCGAGCAGTGGAAAGCGCGGTTCCAGGGCCGAACCGACTACGCCCATTGCACTGACGTGAGCGCCGGCCTGCGGGTGGCCTTGCGGTTTCTCGCCGGCGATCCTCGCTACACCACGCGCTATCTGTTCACCTTCAGCGATCTGCTCCACGAGCCGCCCACCCAGTCCCTGCGCGCCTGCCGGAAACCCGTCGCCCTGCCGGCAGACGTGCCCTGGGAAGCGCTCAAGGAGGTCCAGGTCCACGCCCTGTGGGTGCCGCCGGACCAGAAGCTGGTTTGGACCCGGGCCGCCCAGGAGCACGGGCATGGCCAGTTCCAGCTCTACACCCCCTCGGAGTCGGATCGGGTGACGATCACCCCGCCGCCGCGCGCCGAACTGGACCCGGCCACCCGCGAGGAGCGCCGGCAGGAGACTCGGGACCAGGCCTTGCGGGGCTTGAAGACCGCCGGGGGGTACTGGGTCGACGGCATGATCGGGATCGGCGGGCTTTTCGGGCTGTTGCTCGTCATCGCCCTGGTGGCCAGCCGGTTCCGCCGCCGGCGCCGTCAACCCGTCCGGCGCCCCGCCCCGTCATTCCCGCCGACACCTTGAAGGGAGGCCCTGCCATGTCGCCCCGTCTCTACGACCCCGCGGATTTCGCCGCCACCCTGCAACGGGTCCTGCTGGCCAGCCAGCAGTCCCGCAGCGTCCGCGCCTGTCTGGTGACCACCCGCGACCGCGAGCATGCCCTGAATACGCTGAAGAAGGCGGTCGCGGATCGGGGGGTCGCGCTTTATCACTACACCGTGGCCGGTCGCCGTCAATACGACGTGAAGCGGATGCGCTGGGAACCGACCGGCGAGTCCACCGACGCCCTGGGGCTGTTGCAGGCGGCCCACGGGTTGCCCGGCGGGGTCGTCGCGCTGGAAGACGTGGCGCCCTGCTTCCGGGACGATCAGGGCGATCCCCGGCTCCGCAGCCTGCTGGCCCAGATGCTGTCCGCCGAAACCACCCGCGACGGCCTGGTGCTGGTCTTCATCGAGTCGCCGGACGCCGAAAGCCGCCTGCCGGCGACCTTGGCGGATCAGTTCGTGCGGCTGGATATCCCGTATCCCCGGCTGCCCGAACTCCAGATCATCGCCCGCCAGGAACTGGCCGTGGCGCTGCAGCACGCCCGCGCCGCCATGGACCTGGATCAGATTTGCGCCGAGGCCGACCCGCTCGCCACCGGGCTGGTCGGCCTGACCCGCAGCGCCGCCCGCGACGCCCTGCGCGACGCCCTGGCCCCGGCGCCGACCGACTTTGCCGCGGCCGGGGAGCGGCTCCAGCAGCGCAAGGCCCTGCAACTGAGCCGGGAGCTGTCCATGAACGTCCTGGATACCGAGGCCGTCGAGGAACCGATCGGTCTCGACGACCTGGTCGAATTCCTGTGGATCGCCCGCGAACGGATGCGGGTAGCCGGTCCGGGCCGCGCCCGGGGTGTGCTGCTGATCGGCCCCCCCGGCACCGGCAAGACCATGCTGGCGCGCACCGTCGGCCATCAGGTCGGCCTGCCGGTGGTCGAGTTCCGCATTGCGGCGCTGATGAACTCCCTGCTGGGCGAGACCGAGCGGCGCTTCGCCCAGGCTTTCGCCACCCTGGAAGCCATGGCTCCCAACGTGGTGTTCATCGACGAAATCGAAAAGGCCTTCGGCGATTCCTCGGAACGCGACGGCGGCACCATGATGCGCTGCACCGGCAATTTGCTGTCCTGGCTGTCCGACAATCCCTACCCGAATTTCATCGTCGCCACCTCCAACAGCCTGAAGCGCATGGGCGAGATCGGCCTGACCATGACCCGCAGCGAGCGCTTCGACAACGCCTTCTTCGTCGACATGCCGAACCGGGAATCGCGCCGCCGGATGCTGGATCGCTGGCTGGCCGGGAGCCTGACCGATACGGCGGAGGCGGCCAGCCTCCTGGCCGAGCAGACCGAGAAGTTCAGCGGGGCCGACCTGCGCTCGCTGGTCAAACAGGCGCAGGCCCGGGCGGAATATCAGGGTCATCCGCTGACCATCGCACTGCTGCAACGGGAAGCCGAGCGCAAGCGGCTGCGCGCCGCCGCGCTGTACGACGAGTTCCAGGAATTGCGGCGCTGGGGCCGGATGTTCTGCGACCCGGCCGGACCGGTCGAGGGGTAATCATGGAGGAGAAGGCCAGGATGAGGGGGTCAGGTTTTTAAAAATTCCCCACGGCGGCGCGTTGATAGGAGAAGGTCATCCAATGAGGAGGCGCGTCATGTCGGCACCTGGCCAAAGCCCGCTGTTTCGCGATCTGTTCGCCGAGACCTTCCGGCATCTGTTCGGCCTGGTCGTCTGGGTGATCGGCGTGGGGTGCGCGCTCGCGATTGACGCCCTGGTGATGAATGCCCACTACCTCTCGACCAGCAGCGCCCTGGAACTGCTGGGGGTGCAGAAACCGTTTGAATTCGACCCGGTCATTGGCGTTTTCCTGGGCAGCCTCTTCGAAGGCGCGACCCAGAGCCACTTCCGCGCCATGACCATCGTCCTGGTGATCGCCCTGGGGAGTCTGATCCTGGCCCATCTGATCTCCAGCATTCTCACCCTGATCGAGCACCGGGCCGCCTATGGTCAGGCGTTGGCGACTCTGGGTCCGGATAACCCGGCGGCGGCCGCCAACCTGGCCCAGGCGCGCATCTCCATCAACCATAAAATCATGTTCATGGTGGTGTGGCTGGCGATCGTCGGCGCCATGGTCGGGATCGTGGCTTATTGGGATTTCTCTCTGAACTGGTACCAGCAGGTCGCCAGCAGCGCCGGTATCGATCAACCGGGCGAGGCGGCGACCGCGATCGAAGTGCCGGTCCGGGAAATGGCCCGGCATGGCCATCTGGCCGCCTGGGATTTGGCGGCGCTCGGGGCGGTCGGCTTCCTGATCGTCATGTTTCTGAGCGCCCTGGTTCTGGAATATTCCACGCGGCGGTTCAGCGACCGCTGGGGCCGGCTCTGCAATGCGATGGCGGAACTGGTCAACTTTGGCAGTGACGATCCGGACGCGCAGGATTTCGAGACCCGCAGCCGGGACACGCAGCGGGCGCCCAGCGCCCCGGCTGCGCCCGACATTACGCCGAGCCAGTCCAGCCGTCCGGCCGGAGCGCCGCTGTTCGACGCGCCTCCCGCGCCCGACAGCCCGGCGACAGCGACTGCTTCTCCCACGCCGCCGGCGGCGGATGCGGCGCACGCCGACCCCGTTCTCGAGGTCGTCGTCGGCGCGGCCGGCGAGCGGGTCACGCTGGAGGAGGCCCTGCGCAATCCTGCCCGTTACTACGTGGACCGGGATACCAAACTGGTCTGGAACCGCGCCTATCACGACGCCTTAACCCAAACAGGAGATCGCACATGAGCAACACCAGTACCGTCACGCCTTACGACGACGCAGACGAGGCGTCCACCGAGACGATGGCCGATACCCTGGCGGATGCCGGGTCGGCGATGGCCGGAGCGGCGGGCGCCACGGCGGGCGCCACGGCGGGCGCCCTGCTGGCGGCCACCGCCACCGGGGTCGCGGCGGCCGGAGTCGCGGCGGTAGCGGCTGCCCGCTGGCTCGGTCAGGAAACGGACGTCGACCGGGCGACCCGGGGACGATTCAAGGCCCTGCGACAGGCCGAGGCGGCGCAGGAATCCCGGAAACGGATGCATCAGGCTTTGCGCGGCACGCGGCTCCACCTCCGGGATACGGCGCCCCTGCTACAAACAGCGCGGACACTGGGCTATCGGGAGGTGACCGAGGCGCTCGCCGGAACGGTTCCACCCCGTGGTGTCACGCTCCTGGAAAACGCGCGCGGCGAACGCCTGGCCCTCGAACGTTGCACCAATGGACGGGTGATAGCCCACAGCGCCGGCGATTCGGCCGCGGTGCGGACCCTGCTCCGCGAGCACACGCTGAATCAAGCGCTGCGGCACCTGGCGGCCCGGGGCATGGCCGTGGAAACCGCCCGTTTGCCCACGGGGGAGGTGCAGATCCTGGCCCGGGAAACCACGCCGGGGCGGGGCGGCCAGGCTGAAGTCCGCGCCCAGGTGCATACGGATGGCACCACTTGGGTGGACGTGGACCAAGTCAAGGGCAACCGCTGCGAGGAGCTGGTTCGCGGCCTGGCCGAGGCGGTTGGCGGCAAAGTGACCTCTACCCAGCCCAAGGACGCCTACTTCCAACTGCCCGGCGAACCGGCGCGCACCCGGGTGAAAGGGTAAGGCCGTGGCCCGCCGCAACCTGCGCCTGCGGGTAGACGACACGGGCAGCCTGGAGGTAGTCGATCCCGGTTTGGATACCCTCGAATTGCTCCAGGCCATCGATCCGGGCTTTCGCATTCGCCGGGCGGCGTTGCCGGCATTCCGCGCGCCGCGCTTTACCCGGCTGCGTCAGCAGGGCTGCGGGCTGGTGGAGGGAGGCTCAGCGGACCTGCCGGAGGCGGCGTTGCGGGAGGTCCATGGCCGGCTCGCGGCAACGGCGCGGGTGGGAAGTCGCCCGCGCCGGCCGCGACTTGGCGAAGCCTCGGTGCTGGCCTTGAAAGCGGCGCTGGCGGAACGGCTCCTGGGGCCTTGTCGATTGTGCGCCCTGCGCTGCGGCGTCGATCGGCGACGCGGAGAACGCGGTCGGTGCGCGCTCGGCCCGGACGCCATGGTAGCGGAGCATTTTGTCCACATTGGCGAAGAAGCGCCGATCAACCCCTCGCTGATCATCAGTCTGGCCGGTTGTGGACTGCGCTGCCGATTCTGCCAGCAGTCGCCGCTGCTGAAGCCGCGTCAGATCGGCGGCGAGCCGCTGGACGCGACGTTGTGGGCACGGCTGGATACGCGGGGAGCGCGCTCGCTGAGTTTCATCGGCGGCAACCCGGACGAATCACTGCCGGCGATCCTGCGTTTTTTGGAACAGGCGCCGACTGGTTGGAAGCTGCCCATCGTCTGGAACAGCCACGCCTTTGCCACCCCGGAGACGCTGCGGTTGCTGGACGGGGTCGTGGATGCCTATGTCCCGGACTTCAAGTTCGCCAGCGAACGCTGTGGCCACCGGCTGGCTGGTGTTGCCGATTACCCCCAACTGGCCCTGGCCGCCATCGAAGCCATGCTGGGCCAGGGGGTACCGGTGCTGGTGCGAGTGCTCGTGTTGCCCGGTCATGTGGACTGCTGCCACGTCCCGGCATTGCAAAGCCTGGCGGCATTGCAGGCCCTCAATCTGGTGGTTTCGATCCGCGGTCAGTATTACCCGGCTGGACGGGTGACGGCGCGGGATGGCGCGCTGGCCCGGCGCCCGACCACCGGCGAAATCGCAGCGGTTCGCGAACGGGCTCGGAACCTGAGCCTGCGGATGGTGGGTTGATGACTGAAAAATCTCCCGAACCCTTGAAAAAAATCCCAGGAAGAGATCGAAAGGCCGTCAATATTGACGATAATCCCTAAAAATCTCGCACTTCGCGCGTTGATTGATACAAAGCCCGATCCTTTTGGTAAGATCGCGCTCCCTTTCCTTCACCCGTCATGGAGAGTTTGATCGTCATGCGTTAGCGTCCTTGGCCCCCGCTACCAGATCCCACGCCGCCCGCCGCAGGCCCATCGGGTCTTGCGCGCGCAAGGCGGACGTGCATCCCCGATCTGGCAACCGGAGGCAAGACGATGAACGCGAACCCTGCGGGTTATTCGCGCAAGCACTGGACCCCGGCCCGGCAGCGGCCGGCCGAGCGGCCGCTGACGCTGGCCGACCTGGTCGAGCGGCTGGTTGGGCGCAGCTACGAAAGCGATGCGATCTTTCGCGGCGTGGAGCGCGCGTTTCCGCCGGCGGATGCGACCCCGGCCGGGCGGCGCGGCTACCGCGAAGCCATCGCGCGGCTGATCGTGCGCTACCGTCACGGTGGCGGGCGGGCGAACGGCGCGTAAGCCGGCGGCGGGGCGCGGTTCATCCCGCCGCCGGCCCCGCCCCGACCGCCGCGCCGAAGCCGCGGCCACCGCTCCACCGTTTGGAGAGTCCCCATGCTGCGCCTGCTGCTGATCGAAGACGACCCCGACCGCATGGCCCGCTTCGCCGCTTGGTGTCCGCCCGACGCGCGGCTGGTGGCGGCGCGCGGCGGCGGCCGGGCGCTGGGCCTGCTGGAACGCGACCCTGGCCGGGTCTACGCCGGAATCCTGCTCGATCACGATCTGCCGGGGCAGGCGGTCAACGCCGCCGAGCGGCTGGTGACCGGCACCCGGGTGGTGCAGGGCATTCTCCGCAACGTCGATCCCGAAATTCCCATTCTGATCCATTCCCTGAACCGGGGCGCCGCCCGGCGCATGGCCACGACCTTGACCGCCGCCGGCTTCGAGGTGAGCGCGATCCCGATGGCGGACTTGACCCGGGACCGCTTCCTGGCCTGGCTCGACACCGTGCGGGAGGCGCAGCGGTTGCTCGGGCCGGAGTGACCGACCAGCCGCACCCGCCTCCCCCGCCGGTAAAGGCCAAACCAGAACCCACCTCATGAAAGTCATTTACGAACTGATCGACTCTTGGCGAGCGACCCCATGAAACTCCAGATCGCCTCGGACCTGCATCTCGAATACGCCCCGGAGTGGGAACTGCCGGCCGGCAACGCCGACGTGCTGGTGCTGGCGGGTGACGTGGCAATCCAAACGCACGGGCTGGCGGCCTTCCGCGACCGGGCGCGCCAGCAACCGGTCCTTTACGTCCCCGGCAACCACGAATATTACTGCGGCCACTTCGGCCGCACGGCCGCCGTCCTGCGCGCTCGCGCCCGGCAGTGGGGACTATTTCTGCTCGACGGCGACGCGGTGGTGCTGGGGGGCGTCCGCTTCCTCGGCGCGACCCTGTGGACCGACTTCGCCCTGTTCGGCGCTGCCGACCGCCCGGCGGCGCAGCGGCGGGCGCAGGCCGTCATCCCCGACTACCACGTCATCAGCACGGACGACGGCTGGCTCGCCCCGGAGCGGACCTGGGCGCTGCACCGCGCCGCCGTCGCCTGGTTGCGAGGCCGGCTGGCCGAACCCTTCGCCGGCCCGACGGTGGTGATCACCCACCACGCCCCCCATCCCGGCAGCCTCCATCCCCGCTTTGCCCGCCATCCCCTGTCGCCCGCCTTCGTCTCGGATCTGGAGGTCCTGCTGGGGCCGGCGCGGCTGTGGATTCACGGCCATACCCACGACGCCTTCGATTACGTGGTGGCCGACACCCGGATTCTGTGCAATCCGCGCGGCTACGATCCCTTCGCGCTGAACCCGGCGTTCGACCCCGCCCTCGTGGTCGCGGTCTGAACCGCCCGCCGGCCGCCGCCCCTCTCCGACCCCGGTGGCAAGGCAGCAACAAAGCGAGCGCATCGATCCGGCGGGGCGAACGCCGCCGGTTTAGAAACCCTCCCTCCGTTCGATAGCGCGCTGGTCGGGCAACGCCGATCGAAGGGGCGGTCGCGCTGGGGAGCGATTCCAGCCAACCTCCCGGCGGCCCGACCGGAGGAACGATCCCCGGCAAAGGCACGAGCGAGTGCACGCATGACCACAGAACCCCAGCGACTCTGGTATCCGGAATGCGATATCACCATCGTTTCCGAAGACGACGATATGCGTCGCGGCGATAGGGAATTCTTCGATCGCTACGTCGGCAAACTCCACCAGCAACAGTGCTGTCCCTACTGCGGCAGCCGCGTAGCGCAATTACCGGTGCCAGACGGTCGCTATAGCGAATACTACCGGTATTATTATCTGTCCCATCAGTCCTCGGTCCGCAGCCAGGTGTTTTCCTGCCCCGCGTGCCACTGGTGGGCCTTGCATGAATCAGGCATGGGCATTTCAGCAACCGATCACTGGGTCACTCGGGACGACGCCGTGCATTGGGGAAAAATCAAGGCATTCGACATCACGGCGGCAGCGCTGCCGGTCGACGCGCTGCGCCGGCAGCTTGCCGCGCGCGGCGCTTCCCTCCCGGCCTGGCCGCCGACGGCGCTGGCCCAGCTCGTTTCATCCTGTTTTTCCGAGTTTTTCGCCTGTGCGGCCATTCCAGTGGGAGGCTCGGGGGACGACGGCATCGACGTGCTTCTCCTCGATGCGGCGAACCCGCTGCTCCTGGAAGTCCGGCGCAGCGCCGATCCCGCCTCCGGGAAGAGCGTCCGGGTGGTGACCGAACTGCTCGGCGTAGCGTGGCGGTCGGGACGATGCGATGGCATCGTGGTCAGTACTGCCAACCGCTATCTTTTCCCCGATCAACAGAAGGCCCTCCGCAGTACGTCCATCATGGACATGGGGCATCGCATCAAGCTCTACGACGAGGCCGTCTTCGTCGACGTGCTGGCGCGAACCTTGACGCCGACCGAGCAGCCGTGGGAAACCTTTCTCCGGTGAAGAGTGGGACAGGAGCCTCAGGGGGTAGCCGGTATCCATCGAGGCGTGGATGGCGCATCCAGCCTTCCCTGCGTGCGGTCTGGGCGGGTAGCCTCCCGCCGGCGGGGACAACGTCCGAACCGCCCTCCTCACAACAACCCCTCCAGGGGATGGTCGTCGAACAGTTGACCGGCGCGGATGTAGCGCTCCAGGCTGGCGTGGGTTTTATGGCCGGAGATCTGCT
>JBDHRD010000177.1:0-6435 GCA_039807425.1 Candidatus Contendibacter sp.
CGACGACGTAAGCGCGGGCGAAGGCTTGCAGGTAGAACGCATCCTGACCGATGTACCCGGCGAAACGCGGGCGGGATAGCGAACCGTCGCCGATGCCTTGCACGAATGGATGAGCGAGACAGGCCTGGGCCAGATCGGCATTGGCTTGCCAAAGCTGCTGGGAGAGAAACATTGCAAGGGCTCCTTTATCAAACGGACATGGTCCCGATATGATGTTAAACCGATTTAACTCTTGAATCCTGTCCACCAGCGATGGTTCCGGCCATGCGCTCGCTTCTTTAGAAGGTTTCAATCCATGACCGACCCTTCCCGTTCGCTGGGTTTCGCCACCCGCGCCGTTCACGCCGGCCAGTCGCCGGACCCAACCACCGGCGCGGTGGTGACGCCGATCTACGCCACCTCGACCTACGTGCAGTCCAGTCCGGGCGTGCACCAGGGTTTCGAATATTCCCGCAGTCAGAATCCCACCCGCTTCGCCTACGAGCGTTGCGTGGCCGATCTGGAAGGCGGCGACGCTGGCTTCGCCTTCGCCTCGGGCCTGGCCGCGACCGCGACGGTGCTGGAACTGCTGGACACCGGCGATCATGTCGTGGCGCTGGACGACCTTTACGGTGGCAGCCGCCGGCTGTTCGAACAGGTGCGCCGGCGCAGCGCCGGGTTGACCTTCTCCTATTCCGATCTGCGCGACCGGGCGGCGCTGGAGGCGGTGCTGACCCCCAAAACCCGGATGATCTGGGTGGAGACGCCCAGCAATCCGCTGTTGCGGCTGGTGGATTTGGCGATGATCGTCGCCGTGGCCCGCCCGCTCGGCATTCTGACCGTGGCCGACAACACGTTTGCTACCCCTTGGTCGCAACGACCGCTGGAATACGGCTTCGATATCGTCATTCACTCCGCGACCAAGTATCTGAACGGCCATTCCGACATCATCGGCGGCGCGGCGGTGTGCCGGGGTCGGGAACTGGTGGAACGGCTGGGCTATTTGCAAAACGCCATCGGCGGGATCGCCAGCCCGTTCGACAGTTTCCTGGCCTTGCGTGGCTTGAAAACCCTGGCGTTGCGGATGGAACGACACAGCACGAACGCCCTGCATATTGCCGCCTGGCTGGAACGGCATCCCAAAATCGAGCGCGTCATTTATCCCGGCCTGCCCAGCCATCCCCAGCACGAACTGGCGCGGCGACAGATGCGCAGCGGCTTTGGCGGGATGATCGGCGCGGTGGTGCGCGGCGATCTGGCGGAGGTGACGCGGTTTCTGACCCGCTGCCAGGTCTTCACGCTGGCCGAGAGCCTGGGCGGGGTGGAAAGCTTGATCGAACATCCGGCGATCATGACCCATGCTTCGGTGCCGCCGGAGGTGCGGCGGGAACTGGGCATCGACGACGGATTGGTGCGGCTGTCGGTCGGCATCGAGGACGTCGGCGATCTGGTCGTCGATCTGGAACAGGCGCTGGAGTAATCGAGGAACGTTCGATCTGTCTCGGGTTCAATGCCGGGGCACCAGTGGATCATCCTCCCGCGGCATCTGCAAATGCCAACCGCGCTCCTGCAAGTTGCGCAGTACTTCCGCCGCGTCTTCCTGCGCCAGCTTGCGTTCCGGGGATAGATCCAGATCCATGACGTGAACCGGTTCGCCGATGAGTCTCAGCAGGGTTTCGGGGACACGGGAAAAATCATCCCTGGTCGCCAGGTAGAGATAAGTATCCTGTTTTCTGCGGCTTTTATAGATCGCGCACTGCATCGGCGTCTCCAGGCGGAAGGTTCGGAAACGACTAGGGTATAATGCGGGCCTGACCCAGGCTAACGGCATCTGCGCCATGACCACACTCAACGAGTTATTGCAAGGCTTCCACCGCTTTCGCGTCAAAAGCTTCGAGCCGAATCGGGAACTGTTCAACCGGCTGGCGATGCAGGGGCAAACGCCCCGCACCCTGCTGATCGGTTGCAGCGATTCCCGGGTGGACCCCGCCATCCTCACCGATTCCGCGCCCGGCGATCTGTTCGTGGTGCGCAACGTCGCCAATTTGATCCCGCCCTGCGAAACCGGCGGTCGCTATCATGGCACCAGCGCCGCCGTGGAATTCGCCGTCTGCAATCTGCAAGTGGATAACATCATCGTGCTCGGCCACTCGCGGTGCGGCGGCATCCGCGCCCTGCTGGATGGCTATGGCGAAAACGACGAGGGAGAAGGTTATATCGCGCCCTGGATGCGAATCGCCGCGCCCGCTCGCGATGAAGTGCTGCGGCGGTGGCCGGACGCCAGTCGCGAATTCAAGCAGCGGGCCTGCGAGCGGGCTGGCGTCCGCGTTTCGCTGACCAATCTGATGACCTTCCCATTCATTCGCCAGCGGGTCGAAGCAGGCTCCCTGAGCCTGTATGGCTGGTACTACGATCTGGAAAACGGCGAATTGATGCAGTACGACCCCGAGAAGGGCCGGTTCTATGATCTGTATTTCGGCCCGACGCCGACGGACGCCGCCTGAGCGCCCTCTACGGTTTGAATTCCCACGACGCGATGCGGTCAGCCTCTTTAAACGATAGGTTTGGACTCCAACCATGATTCCAGCACTGAACCCCCCAACAGTTCCCATCGAATGGATCGACCAGCGCGTTCGTCTGCATGGCATTGACTGGGAAGGCTATCAATCCTTCCTGGCCCTGCGTGGCGAGCAAGGCGGCGCCCGCGTGACCTACCTCAATGGAGAACTCGAACTGATGTCGCCCTCGATCAGCCACGAACTCCTTAAAACAACGCTGGGTCGTCTGCTGGAAGCTTACGCCGAGGAGAGGGGCATCGAGTTGAACGGCTACGGCTCGTGGACGGTCAAGTCCGCCAAGGACAAGCTGGGCGTCGAAACGGACGAATGCTATGTCGTCGGCCCGCGGGATACCCCACCGGAAATTCCGGACATCGCTATTGAGGTGGTTTGGACCTCGGGCGGCATCGACAAATTGGAAGTCTACCGGGGTCTGGGGGTGCCGGAAGTGTGGTTTTGGCAGAAAGGCGTACTCCGGTTCTTCCTCCTTCAGGAGGCTGGCTACCTCTCCAGCATGAGGAGCCGTCTCCTTCCCGACCTTGACCCTGCGCTGATCGCCCGCTGCATGGGCGCGCCGAGCCAGACCCAGGCGGTGCGCGCCTTGCGCGCGGCGCTCCGGGAATCCAACGTCAGCCGTTAATCTCACTTTCCGACGCAACGGACTTTCCTCCATGAACCCAACATCTCCTCTCCCCATCCACCGCGCCCTCATCAGCGTTTCCGACAAGACCGGCATCGTGGACTTCGCCCGCGCCCTGGTCGAACGAGGCGTGGAAATCCTGTCTACCGGCGGCACCGCCAAGTTGCTGGCCGACAACGGTGTTCCCGTGGTGGAAGTCGCCGATTACACCGGTTTCCCGGAGATGATGGATGGCCGGCTCAAGACCCTGCATCCGAAAATTCACGGCGGGCTGCTGGGCCGGCGCGGCGAGGACGATGTGGCGATGGCCCAGCACGGCATTCCGCCGATTGATCTCCTGGTGGTCAACCTCTACCCGTTCGAGGCGACGGTCGCCAAGCCCGATTGCGCCCTGGCCGATGCGATTGAAAACATCGACATCGGCGGGCCGGCGATGCTGCGGGCGGCGGCCAAGAATCATGCGGCGGTCGCGGTGGTGGTGGACGCCGGCGATTACGACCGGGTGCTGGCCGAGATGCGGGATAACGCCGGGGGCGTGAGCGCCGCCACCCGTTTCGATCTGGCGGTCAAGGTGTTCGAGCATACCAGCCGCTACGACGGTGCAATCGCCAATTACCTGGGCTCGATCCAGGCCGAGGGGGAACACGATCCCTTCCCACGCACGTACAACATGCAGTTTCGCAAGGTCCAGGCCATGCGCTACGGCGAGAATCCCCATCAGGGCGCGGCGTTCTACGTCGAACCGAAACCGGCGGAAGCCTGCATCGCCACGGCCCGGCAATTCCAGGGCAAGGAACTGTCTTACAACAACGTCGCCGACACCGACGCCGCGCTGGAATGCGTCAAAGGCTTCGCCGCGCCGGCCTGCGTGATCGTCAAGCACGCCAATCCCTGCGGCGTGGCGATCGGTTCGAGCCTGCTCGAAGCTTACGACCGCGCCTATAAAGCCGACCCGACCTCGGCCTTTGGCGGCATCATCGCCTTCAACCGGCCGCTGGACGCCACGACCGCCAAGACGATTGTGGACCGGCAGTTCGTCGAGGTCATCATCGCGCCGGAAGTGACGCCCGAGGCGTTGGCCGCGACTGCCAGCAAGCAGAACGTGCGGGTGCTGGCCTGCGGCAACTGGAGCACCGAACGCGCGTCAGGCTGGGACTACAAGCGAGTCACCGGCGGCCTGCTGGTGCAGGATCGCGATTTGGGCCAAGTGGCCAGGTCGAACTTGAAGGTGGTGACCAAACGGCAACCGACCGACCAGGAAATGACCGACCTGCTGTTCGCGTGGCAAGTGGTGAAATTCGTCAAATCCAACGCTATCGTCTACGGCAAGGACGGCATGATTCTCGGCGTCGGCGCGGGGCAAATGAGCCGGGTGTTCTCGGCCCACATCGCCATCATGAAGGCCCAAGAGCAAAAGCTGGAACTGAAGGGCGCGGCGATGGCGTCCGATGCGTTTTTCCCGTTCCGCGACGGCATCGATCTCGCCGCCGAACAGGGCATCACCGCCGTCATCGAGCCGGGCGGCTCCATGCGCGACAGCGAGGTGATCGACGCCGCCGACGAACACGGCATGGCCATGATCTTCACTGGAATGCGGCATTTCCGGCACTAACAAAACTCCCCTCTCCCGCCAGTGGGAGAGAGGTTAGGGGTGAGGGTTCTTGTTCATGAACATTCTGATCGTCGGCGGCGGTGGCCGCGAACACGCTTTGGCTTGGAAAGTGGCGCAATCCAGCCGGGTAAGCAACGTCTATGTCGCGCCGGGCAATGCCGGCACGGCGCGCGAACCCAAGGTCACCAACATCGCCATCACCGCCGATGATCCGCCGGACCTGCTTAAGTTCGCCCAGGGTCATCATGTGGACCTGACCATCGTCGGCCCGGAAGTGCCGCTGGTGCTGGGCATCACCGACCGGTTCGCCAATGCCGGCTTGCGCTGTTTCGGGCCGAGCCAGGCGGCGGCGCAATTGGAGGGTTCCAAAGCGTTCGCCAAGGATTTTCTGGCCCGGCATGGCATTCCCACCGCCCGCTACCAGAGCTTCACCGATCCGGACGCGGCGGAAGCCTGTATTCGGGAAATGGGCGCTCCCGTCGTGATCAAGGCCGACGGGCTGGCGGCGGGCAAGGGCGTGATCCTGGCCCAGAGCGAGGACGAGGCCATCGTGGCCGCTCGTGGCATGTTGAGCGGCGCGGATTTTGGCGCGGCGGGCCATCGGGTGGTGGTGGAGGAATTCCTGGTCGGCGAGGAGGCTAGTTTCATCGTCATGACCGACGGCGAGCATGTTCTGCCGTTCGCCTCCTCGCAGGATCACAAGGCCCGCGACAACGGCGACCGGGGGCCGAACACCGGCGGCATGGGCGCTTATTCGCCCGCGCCGGTGATCACGCCGGAACTCCACGCCCGGATCATGGCCGAAATCATCGAACCGACCGTGCGCGGCATGGCGGCGGAAGGTCATCGCTACGTCGGCTTCCTGTACGCCGGTTTGATGATCACCGTCGATGGCCCCAAGGTGCTGGAGTACAACTGCCGGCTGGGCGATCCCGAAACCCAGCCCCTGCTCATGCGGTTGCGCTCCGATCTGGTGGAATTGTGCAAGGCGGCGCTGGAGGGGCGATTGCACGAGGTCCGGGCGAACTGGGACTCCCGCACCGCACTGGGGGTGGTGATGACCGCCGGCGGTTATCCAGGCCGCTACCGCCAGGGCGATGTCATCGCGGGCCTGCCGGCGCACGACGAGGAATTGGGCGACGATTTGAAGCTGTTCCACGCCGGAACGCAGGAAACCAAGGAGGGTTATATCGTGACCCACGGCGGGCGGGTGCTGTGCGCCACCGCGCTGGGCGGCACGGTCGCCGAGGCTCAGAATCTTGCCTATAACCTGGTTAAACGAGTGCGCTGGGACGGTGTCTATTACCGTACCGACATCGGCTATCGGGCCATTGCCAGAGAACGGGGGGAATAATCATGGCTGCCACCACTTCATCTTCCACATCCAAACCTCTTGAACTCGTCTGTCCCGCCGGCAATTTGCCTTCGCTGAAAACCGCCGTGGATCACGGGGCCGATTCGGTGTACATCGGCTTCCGCGACGACACCAACGCCCGCCACTTCCCCGGCCTGAATTTCGACGCCAAAACCGCCGCGCAAGGCGTGCAATACGCCCACGCCAAGGGCCGACGGGTGTTCGTCGCCCTCAACACCTTTCCGCAACCGTCCGGTTGGGAACGCTGGCAACGGGCGGTGGATCAGGCGGC
>JBDHRD010000178.1:0-6386 GCA_039807425.1 Candidatus Contendibacter sp.
CCGGTCCAGGCCCGCCAGCCCCGTGCTCACCTGTGCGTCAATCGCCGCCATTACATTCTCCCATTCACGTCAGTGGTCAGTGATCAGAGACCGCTGTTCACTGTCCCGGTGTTCTTTAATACTTGGGTTGCGCGTCCGCGCGGGGCGCAATCATAACTCATACGCTGGATGGTTATCGTTCCTGTCTTTCCCATGTGAAGGTCATTTGACCTCTGCCTCTCAATTCATGCTGGCCCGTAGTTCCACCAGCGCCTGATCGAAGGCGTCGACCCGGATCAGGCCCAGACGGGGAAATTCGATGTCGAGGATGACATACACCGCCACCGCCGTGATGGCCGCGAAGCCGATGATGTGCAACCAACTGCGCGTCTGGCCGCCGGCCATGCCGTAACCGGCCAGCAGCGCACTGGCCAGCGCCATCCCGGTTAGCATGATGAAAATAACCGCCGGCGGGTGCAGTTGGACTGCCATGGTCCGGGTGGTGGTGATGTCGATCATCTGGTTCAACGCCGGCAGCAGGAGCATCGTGGCCGGCGGCGGCGCCCCGTCCATTTGGCCGGCGGCGACCGCCCGGGTCCAGATTTCCCCCTGCAACGCGATGGATCGGGCCAGTTCCGCCTTGGCCGCCGCAACGTCGGGCAATTTCCGGTAGATATCCAGCCGGGAATCGACGTAGCGCCGAAATAGATCGCGCAGCGCCGGTTGCGCGCTGGGCGGCAGCAGATCGAGCCGCAACCAGGCAGTACCGATGGCGTTGGTTTCCTCGACCACCAGATTGCGGCGCGCGTCGAAACGCGAGGCGGCCCCGGAAAAGGTGAAGGCGATCAGCAGGCCGAGCAGGGCGAAGACCGCACCGTCGACCGCGCCGGTACCCGCCCGCGCGCCCTTGGGGTCGCGCGCCAGCCGCCGGTTGCCGATCCGACGGCCTGCTTCCAATAACATCAACATGCCGGCAAACAAGCCAGCGGCGAGCATCAAGGCTATGGCGATCTGGTCCATGGGAATTTCCTGATTGATTGGGTTTTGGATGGGTGGCGCGGCGCCAGTGCGTTCACCGGCGTCGACGTCCATCAAAGGGCTGCCAATCCGTCATGTCGATGAGCGCCTCTGGCGCGTGGGTGCTGGTAAGGTTAATCCACAGCGTATAAATTGTAAGTGTCGTCGCCCTCCCTGACAGATCATGAAGACCCTTCCGATTCCTGCTCCATCGGCTTCCACGGCCCCTCCCCTACCCTTGGAACGCCTGCGCCTGCCCGAAGAATTCGACGGTCGCGCCGGTGGCAACCGCGCCGGCCCGGACGTGGTCTGCCAGTTGGCCGCCGACAACGATCTGGAAGCCGTGCAAGCCTGGCTGGCCGAATTTCACGACTCACCCCAAACCCTGCGCAACTACCGCAAGGAAGCCGAGCGCCTGCTGCTGTGGGCGCTGCTGGAGCGCGGCAAACCGCTGTCCAGCCTCACCCGCGAGGACTGTATTCTCTACGAAACCTTTCTGGCCGACCCCCAGCCCCACGAGCGCTGGTGCGGGCAAAAGGCGCCCCGTTTCAGTCCCCGTTGGCGACCGTTTCTCGGTCCGCTCAACCCCGCCAGCCGCAAGGTGGCCATGCTGATCATCAATTCCCTGTTGAGCTACCTGGTAAAAGCGGGTTACTTGGCGGGCAATCCGTTGGCGCTGGCCCGCCGTCGGAGTCGCGGCCATCAACCCATGCGGCAGGTGGAACGCTTTCTCGAACACGACCAATGGCAAGCTCTGCTCGCCGCGGTCGACGAACTGCCCCGCGACAGCGAACGGGACTGCCAGCACCACGCCCGCGCCAGATATCTGACCGCACTGCTCTACCTGCTCGGCCCACGGGTCAGCGAAGTCGCGGAACACACCATGAGTAGCTTCATCCAGATTCGCGGACGCTGGTGGTGGCGCGTGATCGGCAAAGGCCGCAAGGAAGCCCAGGTTCCCGTCAACCAGGACATGCTGCAAGCCTTGCGCGACTACCGGCGGTTTTACAGCCTGTCGCCCCTGCCCGCGCCGGATGAAACCACCCCGCTCGTGCTCAACCTCAAGGGAACCGGCGGCATCGGTGACAACATGATCTACCGCATCGTCAAGGATCTGGTGGCGAAGGCAGCGACGCGGCTGGAAGCGGACGATCCCCATCAGGCCGACAAGCTGCGGCGGGCTTCCACCCACTGGTTCCGCCATACCAGCATCACCCATCAGGCCGACGCCGGTATCAGCATTCAATTTCTGCAACGCAACGCTCGCCACGCCCGGATCGACACCACCGGCCTGTACTTGCACGCCGAAGAAAAGGAATGGCACGAAACCATGGAACGTCATCGCCTCAAGGAGTAATTTCCGCCAGACGCCATCCCACAACGCGATATCCTTGCGATTTTTCATGCAACGCCCACCCCGCCCGGATCGACACCACCGACCTGTACCTGCATGCCGAGGAATCAAAGAATGGCGTGAAACCATGGAACGTCATCGCCTCAAAGGGTAAACTCCCGCCGCTTTGAATCGGGCGGGGCCAGAATCGGCCTGGCTGAATAAGATAGGTTGGGTAATGCGGGGGTTCGGCCAGCTTTTTCCGTGGCGTGGGCGGCTGTCGCGTGGGTGCAAACCCGGCCTGGGTCTACCCGACGGAGCAAATCAACGCGACTTCAAACCTTAACTCAAGATCATCAGGGAACTTCCCGCATGTCTTCCTATATCCACGACACGATCAACTACCTCAAGCAAACCAGTCCGGCCCAGGACGAGTTCTACCAGGCGGCCGAAGAAGTCCTGTCCTCGCTCAAGCCTCTGCTCGACCGCAACCCTAAATACCAGAAGCACAACATCATCCAGCGCGTCGTCGAACCGGAACGCCAGATCATGTTCCGGGTCGCCTGGATTGACGACCGTGGCAACGTGCAAGTCAATAAGGGCTACCGCATTCAATTCAACTCCGCGCTTGGCCCCTACAAGGGTGGCCTGCGTTTCCATCCCAACGTCACCGCCGGCACCATCAAGTTCCTGGGCTTCGAACAGATCTTCAAGAACTCCCTGACCGGCCTGGCGATCGGCGGTGCCAAGGGTGGCTCCAATTTCGACCCCAAGGGCAAGTCTGATAATGAGATCATGCGATTCTGCCAGTCGTTCATGACCGAACTGTTCCGCCATGTCGGTGACACCATCGACGTGCCGGCGGGCGACACCGGCGTTGGCGGCCGCGAGATCGGCTACCTCTACGGCCAGTACAAGCGTCTGACCGGCAAGTATGAAGGCGTGCTGACGGGCAAGGGCCTGAACTGGGGCGGCTCCCTGGTGCGTACCGAGGCCACTGGCTACGGCGCGGTCTATTTCGCCCAGAACATGCTGGCCGAACGTGGCGACTCCCTGGAAGGTAAGATCTGCACGGTGTCCGGTGCCGGCAATGTCGCCATCTACACCGTCGAGAAGCTCTACCAGGTCGGCGCCAAACCGGTTACGGTCAGCGACTCCAATGGTATGATCTACGATGAACGCGGCATCGACACGTATCTGCTCAAGCGCATCAAGGAGGTCGAGCGGGCTCGCCTGACCCGTTATGTCGAAGAGCATCGGGAGGCGGTTTACACCCCGGTCGAGGACTATCCCACCGGTCGTAATGGAGTTTGGAGCATACCCTGCGACGTCGCATTCCCCAGCGCCACCCAAAACGAAGTGAACGAGGAAGACGCCGCTGAATTACTCAAGAACGGCTGCATCTGCATCTCCGAGGGGGCCAACATGCCCTCCACCGCCGGCGCCATTGATAAATTCCTGGCGGCCGGCATCGCCTACGGCCCGGCCAAGGCTGCCAACGCTGGCGGCGTCGCCACCAGCCAGTTGGAGATGAGCCAGAATGCCAGCATGCTCCAGTGGACCTTCGAGGAAGTGGACGCCAAGCTCCAGCGGATCATGGAGAACATCTACCGCACCGCCAGTGATACCGCCAAGGAATTTGGCGCACCAGACAACCTGGTGCTCGGCGCCAACATCGCCGGCTTCCGCAAGGTCGCCGACGCCATGATTGACCAGGGCGTCGTTTGATCCCTGGTTGATGTTCCTTATCGCCGGCCGATCCATTCCGAAGCCGGCGATATTGGCCCGGGGCGGTTGCGCGAACTGTCATCGGGTCGGTAGTATCTAACCTTCCAGTTTTTCAAGATGATGACGGCCCCGGCTCCCAGCCGTGGACTTGGGAATTCGTCTGGACCAGGCCAGGAAGCCATTCGCCGCTGTTTTATCGAGGAATGACCATGAGCATGACCCCACCGCCCGCCTCCGAAGGACTCTACGACCCGCGCAACGAACACGACTCCTGCGGCATCGGCTTCGCCGTCGATATCAAGAACCGCAAAAGTCACCAACCGATTCGGCAGGGCCTGGAGATTCTCGCCAACCTCGGCCATCGTGGCGCGGTGGGCGCCGACCCGCTGGCCGGCGACGGCGCGGGCATCCTGGTGCAAATCCCCGACGCTTTCCTGCGCGCCGAGTGCGCCGATCTTGGTCTCGATCTGCCCGCGCCTGGCGATTATGCGGTTGGCATGGTCTTTCTTCCCCGCGACACCCAGACCCGCGCCCAGAGCGAAGCCGCCCTGGAGCGTACCGTCGCCGCCGAAGGCCAGATTTTCCTGGGCTGGCGCGATGTGCCCACCGACAATTCCTGCCTGGGCCGCAGCGTGCGCCCGTCCGAGCCGGTGGTGCGCCAGGCTTTTATCCGGCGCGGTCCGAACTGCCTGGACACTGACGCCTTCGAGCGCAAGCTGTTCGTGATCCGCAAGCAGACCCATCACGCCATCTGGGACCGCGAACTGCTCGGCAGCCAGCAGTTCTATTTCTCCTCGCTGTCGTCCCGCACTCTGGTGTACAAGGGCATGATCCTGGCGCGTAACCTCGGTGTGTATTACCCGGACTTGCGCGACGAGCGGCTGGAATCGGCCTTGGCCCTGGTTCACCAGCGATTCTCCACCAACACCTTCCCGTCCTGGGCGCTGGCCCACCCATTCCGCTACCTGTGCCACAACGGCGAGATCAACACCCTGCGCGGCAACATCAACTGGATGCTGGCTCGCCGCCACAGCATGAAGTCCGACCAGCTCGGCGCCGACCTGGACAAACTGTGGCCGCTGATCGGCGACGGTGCATCCGACTCCGCCACTTTCGACAACGCCCTGGAGTTGCTGCTGGCCGCCGGCTATTCCCTGCCCCACGCCATGATGTTGATGGTGCCGGAAGCCTGGGCCGACAACCCGCTGATGGATCCCCGGCGCCGCGCCTTCTACGAATACCACGCCGCCCTGATCGAACCCTGGGACGGTCCCGCCGCCATTGCTTTCACCGACGGCCGCCAGATCGGCGCCACCCTGGACCGCAACGGCCTGCGCCCGGCCCGCTACCTGGTCACCGATGACGATCAAGTCATCATGGCTTCGGAAATGGGCGTGCTGCCGATCCCGGAAGAAAAGATCGTCAAGAAGTGGCGGCTACAGCCTGGAAAAATGCTGCTGATCGACCTGGAACAAGGTCGCATCGTCGGCGACGACGAGATCAAGGCCCAACTGGCTGCCGCCGAGCCCTATCAGACTTGGCTGGACGCCACTCAAATCCGCCTGCAAGACCTGCCGACCGAAATTGGGCCGATGGCGCCCGACCCACGCACCCTGCTGCGCCGCCAGCAGGCGTTCGGCTATACCCAGGAAGACATCCGCGCCTTCCTCGACCCGATGGCGCTGACCGGCGAGGATCCGATCAGCTCGATGGGCCGCGACATTCCCCCGGCGGTGCTGTCCGACCGCCCCAAGTTGCTCTACGACTACTTCAAGCAGAAGTTCGCCCAGGTCACCAACCCGCCCATCGACCCGATCCGCGAGGAGCTGGTGATGTCGCTGGTGTCCTTCATCGGCCCCCGCCCCAACCTGCTCGATCCTCACAGCGCCGGCAGCCAGAAGCGCCTGGAGGTCAAGCGCCCGATCCTGGCCAACGTGGACCTGGAGCGCATCCGCCGCATCGAGTACCACGTGGACCGGGCCTTCCGCACCCGCACCCTGAGCATCTGCTACCCGGTCGAACGTGGTGCCGACGGCATGGCCCGCGCCCTGGACGACCTGTGCCGCGAGGCCGCCGACGTGGTGCGGCGCGGCGACAACATCCTGATCCTGTCCGACCGGGGTATGGATGCCGACCACATCGCCATCCCCGCCCTGCTCGCCACCGCCGCCGTCCATCATCACCTGATCCGCGCCGGGCTGCGCACCGAGGTCGGCCTGGTGGTGGAGACCGGCGAGGCCAAGCGGGTCCACGACTTCTGCCTGCTGGCCGGTTACGGGGCCGAGGCCATCAATCCCTGGCTGGCGTTCGACACCCTGTCCGCCGGGTT
>JBDHRD010000009.1:0-34525 GCA_039807425.1 Candidatus Contendibacter sp.
GCTTCAGCGGCCGCCTGCCGCTTGGCTTCCTCGGCGGCCTGCCGCTTGGCTTCCTCGGCGGCCTGCCGCTTGGCTTCCTCGGCGGCTTCCCGGCGCGCTTGCTCTGTCGCCTCACGGCGCTCTTCTTCACGCTGGCGACGAATTTCCGCCTCCTGCTCGGCCCGCGCGATTTTGGCCTGTCGTTCCGCCTCCTCGGCTTGGCGGCGACGCTCTTCCTGGGCCTGCCGCTCCAGTTCTTCCCGGATGGCGGCTTCGTCCACCACTTCGGACTGGATCGACTCAACGTTCTGCTGTTGAGGATATGGCGCACTCGACAAGTTCAGATTGAGCAGCAAAAAAACGCCAACCACGGTATGCACTGCAATAGTGACTACCGTGGCCACAATATCTTGATAGGTCGTCCCGCGTCCGGGGTGCATGGACCTCGACTACCGACCGTTTAGTGGCGTATCCGGCGGGGCGGTGGACAACCCTACCTTAGCCGCACCCACCGCTTTCAAAGCCGCCATTGCCTGTATGACCTGTTCGTAGCGCACATCCTTGTCAGCGCGAACCAGCACCGGTGGTTGCGGTGCGCGCCGCAACCGGTCCTCGATGTCTGTCCGGCGCGGTGCAAGTTGCTGACAATCCACCGGTTGCGCCTTTTCCGAACCGGCATTGAAATAGCAGGCACCATCCCGTTGCACCGACAGCACCAGCACCTCGGTTTCCGGTGTCCGGTCGTCCAGCGATTCAGCCGGCGCCTTGGGCAGGTCCACCTCGACGCCCTGGTTGAGCAACGGCGCGGTCACCATGAAAATGACCAGCAACACCAGCATCACGTCGATGTACGGGACGATATTGATTTCCGCCTTCAGGCGGCTGTGCGAGCTGCGCCGGGCCATGCGTCAACCTTGGGCGGCCGGGGCGCGGGCAGCCTCGGCGTGGCTCTTGCGCAGGCTGTAGGACTGGCGCTGCAGGATGTTGGAGAATTCTTCCATGAAGGTCTCGTAGCGATTGGCCAGCCGGTCCACTTCGTGCGCGTAACGATTGTAGGCGATCACCGCCGGAATGGCCGCGAACAGGCCCATCGCGGTGGCGATCAGCGCCTCAGCGATGCCCGGCGCGACCTGCGCCAACGTCGCCTGTTGCGTCCTGCCCAGCGCCATGAAGGCGTTCATGATGCCCCAGACCGTGCCGAACAGTCCGATGTAGGGACTGGTGGAGCCAGTGGTCGCCAGCAGCGACAGGTATATTTCCAGATGATCCAGCTCTCGCGATCCAGTAGCCCGCATTGCCCGCTGCGCGCCGCTGACCACTGATTCGGGGTCCACGGTCGGCTGCGAACGCAGGCGCAGGAATTCCTGAAAGCCCGCCAGGAAAATGGCTTCCATCCCCGATACTTCCTCTTTCTGACGGCTGATACGCGCATACAGCGAGGCCAGATCGATGCCCGACCAGAAATCGTCCTCGAACTGGTTGGCTGCCCTCTTGGCGGAAGTCAGGACCATCGCCTTCTTGACGATCACCCACCACGAAGCCAGCGAAATCAGAAACAACCCCAGCATGACCAACTGCACGATCCAACTGGCGTTGACGATCAGGCTCCAAAACGACAAATCATGCGTCACCAATGATCTCCCTCAGTAAATCCGGGGGCATCCGACATGCCTGGAAACTCTCCGCGGCGATGCAGGCCACCTTGACCCGCGCGCCACACAACATTTCGCTGGAATCAGCCCGCCGGATGGTTTGCGCGAACGTCAGGCTGGCGCGACCGGCGCGCATGACCTGGCTGATCACTTCCAATCGGTCGTTGAAGCGGGCTGGCCGATGATAATCCACCTCCAGTCGCCGCACCGCGAACAACAGTTGCCGGTCGCGCAACAACACATCCTGTTCGAGGCCGCGGGCGCGCAACCATTCGGTGCGGGCGCGCTCCATGAACTTCAGATAATTGGCATAGTAGACTACGCCGCCGCTATCGGTATCTTCGTAATACACCCGGATGGGCCAGACAAAAATTTTCATCTTCCGCTAAAATTTCATTCCAGTTACTCAAAAACCCGCGAACGCCGATCCGTTGGATCGCCGAGAACCCACGGAGCATTCCCCGATGCGCACTCTCATTTTGCCTGTTCTGCTGCTGGCCGCGCTCCCCGTCTTCGCGGCAACGCCGCTGACCTTCGAGGAAGTAGATACCGACGGCGACGGCCTGGTCAGCGCCGATGAAGCCGCCAATGTTGAAGGTTTGGATTTTAACGCTGCCGACGGCGATAACGATGGCACGCTCAGCGTGGATGAATACGACATCGCCCTGGAAAATCTGTCGCCGCCCGAAGAAGACGCGCCCCCGACCAGCACCGGCGCCGTAAAGCCTACGGAATCCACCACGCCGACTTCACCTTCCACTGAGGCCGCCAAACCGGCTGCGCCCACCGCAGCCGTTCCCTCTACTCCCAAGACCGACAGCGCCAAACCCACCACGCCTGTCAAACCTACCACGCCACCAGCGCCCCCAAAATCGTAGCGCTCTTTTCAAGGCGCACCCCTGAACAAATCGCTGCTGCTGGCCGCCAGGCTGGTGGGCGCCAGACCGAAATGGCGGTAGGCGTGCGCCGTCGCCACCCGCCCACGCGGGGTGCGCATCAGAAATCCCTGCTGAATCAGATAGGGTTCCAGCACGTCCTCGATGGTGCCCCGTTCCTCGCCCAGCGCCGCCGCCAGCGTGTCCAGCCCCACCGGCCCGCCGCCAAACTTGTCGATCATCAGCCACAACAGCCGCCGGTCCTGCTCGTCGAAACCGCGTTCGTCCACTTTCAACAGATCGAGCGCCTGTTGCGCCACTTCAACGGTGATCCGTCCATCTCCCTTCACTTGGGCGAAATCCCGCACCCGCCGCAGCAACCGGTTGGCGATGCGCGGTGTACCGCGCGAACGCCGGCCGATTTCCGCCGCCCCATCGGGCTGATCGGTCTCGACTCCGAGAATCCGCGCCGAGCGGGCCACGATCTCGGTCAGTTCCTCCGGGGTGTAAAACTCCAGCCGGTGGACGATGCCGAACCGGTCCCGCAGCGGTGAGGTCAGCAACCCCGCCCGTGTGGTCGCCCCGACCAAGGTGAACGGCGGCAAATCCAGCTTGATCGAGCGCGCCGCCGGTCCTTCGCCGATCAGGATGTCGATCTGATAATCTTCCATCGCCGGATACAGCACTTCCTCTACCACGGGACTCAGCCGGTGAATCTCGTCGATGAACAGTACATCGCGCGGTTCCAGATTGGTCAACAAAGCAGCGACATCCCCCGGCCGTTCCAGCACCGGCCCCGAAGTTTGTCGTAGATTGACGCCCATCTCGACCGCGATGATGTGCGCCAGGGTGGTCTTGCCCAGCCCCGGCGGCCCGAAGAGCAAAACGTGATCCAGCGCCTCGCTGCGGGCGCGGGCGGCGTGGATGAAAATCTCCATCTGCTCGCGCATCGCCTGCTGGCCGATGTACTCCGCCAGCCGCCGGGGCCGCACGGCCCGGTCCAGTGTGGCGTCTTCGCTGCTGGCGGCGGGGGCGATCAAACGGTCGGGCGGAGTCATGCCGATGACGATGCGGTTTTAAAAGTTTTTAGGGAAAAAGTGTGCGGGTCGAACCCTGAAGTTTCGCTTAACGCCGCACGCTGGCCTGCAACGCCAGCCGGATGATCGCTTCGCTGGTCAGATCCGTGGTGTCGAGCGATTGCACCATGCGCGAGGCCTCGGGCAGCTTGTAGCCCAGCGCCACCAGGGCGCTGATGGCGTCGTCCACCGGATTGATGGCTGGCGCGGCCGCGTGGCCGCCCGGCAGCACGACCGCCGTGGGATCCAGGCCCAGTTCGCCGATCCGGTCACGCAATTCGATGATCAGCCGCTCGGCGGTCTTCTTGCCGATGCCGGGCAGCCGGGTCAACGACGCGGTATCGTTCTCGCGCACGCAGCGCCCGAACAGTTCCACGCTCATCCCCGACAGGATCAGCAGCGCCAGCCGGGGACCGATGCCGGTCACCCGGATCAGGTTGCGAAACAGGCTGCGTTCCGCCGGACTGGCAAAACCGTACAGGGTATGGGCGTCCTCGCGCACCGCCAGATGGGTCAGCAGCGTTACCTCTGCGCCGATCTCCGGCAGGGTCTGAAAAGTGGTCAGCGAAGCTTCCAGCTCGTAGCCGACTCCTTGGGCGTCGATCAGCAGATACGGTGGCTGTTTCCAGGCCAGCAAGCCGCGCAGGCGGCCGATCATCGCCGCCTCCCCGCCAGCAGTACGGCAGCCGCGCCGAAGCGTTGCAGGGTCTGCCGGGTGTGGCCGTGGCAGATCGCCACCGCCAGCGCATCAGCGGCGTCAGCCTGCGGTGGTTCCGCCAGATTGAGGAGCAGGGCGACCATGCGCTGCACCTGCGACTTGTCCGCCGCCCCACCGCCGACCACGGCTTGTTTGATGGCGCGTGGGGCGTATTCGCTGACCGGCAACCCGGCCATGACCACCGCGCACAGCGCCGCGCCCCGGGCCTGCCCCAGCTTGAGCGCCGAATCGGGATTGCGATGCATGAACACCTGCTCGGCCGCGACTTCCACCGGCTGGTATTCCCGAATCACGCCAGTCACGCCCTCGAAAATCGTTTTCAGCCGCTCCGGCAACGGCCGGGCGCTGTCGGTCTGGATGCAACCGCTGGCGACATAGCGGCTGCGCGGCCCGTCCACGTCGAGGATGCCGTAGCCGGTCACGCGCGAGCCGGGATCGATGCCCAGCAACCGAACCGTCGCCACGCTCAGAGTTTTGCCAGGATGGCGTCGGGAATGTCGGCGTTGGAGTAGACGTTCTGGGTGTCGTCCAAATCCTCCAGCAGATCCAGTAGCTTGATCATCTTCTGGGCATCCTCGAAATTCAGGGTGACCGGGGACGCGGCGCGCTGAGTCACTTCGGCTTCCTCCGGGGTCAGACCCGCAACAGTCATCGCCGTCTTGACCGTCTGGAACGCCGCTGGATCGGTGAGTACGTCCACCGACCCGTCGTCGTTGTTCGCCACGTCTTCGGCCCCGGCATCGATGGCCACCTCCATGATCCGATCCTCGTCGCTGCCCACCGGGTAGCTCAACACTCCCCGTTCGGTGAACTGGAACGCCACCGACCCGCTGGCGCCGAGATTGCCGCCGCACTTGGTGAACGCATGGCGGACTTCCGCCACCGTGCGGTTGCGGTTGTCGGTCATCGTGTCCACCATCACCGCCACCCCGCCGGGGCCATAGCCCTCGTAACGGATTTCCTCGTATTCCACTCCCTCCAGCGTTCCGGCGCCACGCTTGATGGCCCGGTCGATGGTGTCGCGGGGCATGTTGGCGACCAGCGCCTTGTCCATCGCCAGTCGCAGCCGGGGATTGGCGCCGGGGTCACCGCCGCCCATGCGGGCCGCCACCGTAATTTCCCGGATCAGCCGGGTGAACAGTTTGCCGCGTTTGGCGTCCTGGGCGTTTTTCCGGTGTTGAATGTTCGCCCATTTGCTATGTCCAGCCATGCGAAGCCTCGTGCCTGAATACCGTGCGGGGGGACGAATGAAAGCGTTTCAGTCTACCATCTTGCCATTTCAGCGCGGATGGCGAAACCGGCCGGTAGCGAAGAACGTGCAAGCCTGGCTGACCGCCGTCGGATCGACCAGCATCTGCATGTGCGAGACCGGCAGGCAGATATGATCGGTCATCCCCGGCAATTGGGTCTCGACTACGGCGATCATCCCGTCCGCCGGGGCTGGCATCCCGGGGAACAATAATCCCAGTCCAAGATTCAGAGTGCCGGCGATGGAACCGAGCTGGTGAGAATTGCCCCAGGTCGGGGCATCGCCCAGCAGACCTTCCTCCAGCCCCCGACCGACGAAGCAGCCCAGCCCACTGTTGTGCATGATCCGGGCAGCATAGCTGCCCTGGTGTGGCGTGCCCAGGGTCACCACGCGACCCGGCCGCTGCCTGGGGAAGTGGTGGAACAGATGGCGCACCACCAGCCCGCCCATGCTGTGCGCCAGAAAATGCACGACCGGCGTATCCACATGTTCCAGCAATACGTGCAGATCCTCGGCGTTTTCCACCGGCGTGCGGCTGATGGAGGGGTAAGAGTAATTCACCGTGTGGAAGCCGACTTCTTCCAACCAGTATTCAAGCAACTGCATCCACAGTCCATGCACGTACAAACCATGCACCAGCACCACCGTTTCCCGCTGGGCCACCATTGTCCTGTTCTCCTCGGATTTGGATTGCGACGCTGGATTTTAGCGAAATTCGCTGCTGTCCGGGCAGTTCTTGCGAAAGTCGCATCATCAGCTTGTAATAGTTTCAAAATGAAACTAAGATGAAAATCTAGAGCAAAATCTTCATTCAGGCAACCGCCACGGTCGTCGGAGAACCCCATGAGCGCAGTCATCGCCGAGAACTTCATCCAGGATCGCCGCCTGACGCCGGCGCAGGTGCCGCCCACCGTGGTGGAGATGCTGGACACCACCGCGCGGGCGGCGCTGACCACGCGCATCCGGCGACTGCTGGTCGAGCGGGATGCCACGCTGGTCGCACATTACTACACCTCGCCCGAGTTGCAGGAACTGGCCGAAGCCACCGGCGGCTACGTGTCGGATTCGCTCGACATGGCCCGCTTTGGGACAGAGTGTAAATCCAGCACTTTGGTGGTCGCTGGAGTGCGATTCATGGGCGAGACCGCCAAGATTCTCAACCCGGAAAAAAGGGTGCTGATGCCGGATTTGCACGCCGAATGCTCCCTGGATCTGGGGTGCCCGGCTGATGAGTTTACCGCATTCTGTGACCAGCATCCCGACCGGACGGTGGTGGTCTACGCCAACACCAGCGCGACGGTCAAGGCCCGCTCCGACTGGGTGGTGACTTCGGGTATCGCCCTGGAACTGGTGCAGCATCTGGCGAAGCGTAACGAGAAGTTGATCTGGGCGCCGGACCGGCACCTGGGAGCGTATGTCCAGCGCGAAACCGGGGTGGACATGCTGCTGTGGAGCGCCGCCTGCGTGGTGCATGAAGCGTTCAAGGCCGACGGGCTGCGCCAACTGCGCGCCGAGCATCCCGACGCCAAGGTGCTGGTCCATCCGGAATCGCCGCTGGATGTGATCGCCCAGGCCGACGTGGTGGGTTCGACCACGGCGCTGGTCGAAGCGGTGCGCAAGCTGCCGGCCAAAAAGTTTATCGTCGCCACCGACAACGGCCTGTTCCACAAGATGAAGCAGGCGGCCCCGGACAAAGTCCTGTTGGAAGCACCCATCGCCGGCAAGGGCGCAACCTGCGTCAGTTGCGCCCATTGTCCGTGGATGGCGATGAACGGCCTGCGCAATCTGGCCCAGGTGCTGGAAACCGGCGACAACGAGATCACGATTAACAACGTGGTGCGCGAACGGGCGGCGCTGCCAATCCGCCGGCTGCTGGAATTCGCCAAACAGCGCAAGCGGGTGGTGCTGGGCAATAACGATGCATGAATATCCACGGAAAACACGGAAGGCGCAGACGCTTGACAACATCCAACTGAAGCTACCCGATCTGGATCAAGGCGGCGGCGGGGCCAGCACCTCGCGGCTGCCGTTGGTTTGCACCGGACCCACCACCCCCGCCGTCTCCATCTCCTCGACCAGCCGCGCCGCCCGGTTATAACCGATGCGCAGTCGGCGTTGCACCCCGGACACCGAGGCCCGCCGCGACTCGGTCACGATGCGCACCGCCTCGTCGTAGAGCGGATCGCTCTCGCCACCGCGCCCGTCGCCATCCTCTACGCTGTCAGCTTCCTCGCGCGGCTCGGCCAGCACATCATCAATGTAATCCGGGGCACCGGTTTGCCGCAGATAGTCCACCACCCGGGGGACTTCGTGATCGTCCACGAACGCGCCATGCACCCGTTGGGGCAGCCCGGTACCGGGCGGCAGATACAGCATGTCGCCATGACCCAGCAACTGTTCCGCGCCCATCTGATCGAGAATGGTACGGGAATCTACCCGCGACGACACCTGAAACGCGATCCGGGTCGGAATATTGGCCTTGATCAGCCCGGTGATCACGTCCACCGATGGCCGCTGGGTCGCCAGGATCAGGTGGATGCCGGCGGCGCGCGCCTTCTGAGCCAGCCGCGCGATCAGTTCCTCCACCTTCTTGCCGACGATCATCATCATGTCGGCCAACTCGTCGATCACCACCACGATGAACGGCAACGGCTCCAGCAACGGAATTTCGCCCACGACACCACCCTCCCCCGGCTTCCAGAACGGGTCGGTGATGCTCTCGCCAGCCGCTTGCGCGTCGACCAGCTTGCGGTTGAAGCCAGCGATGTTGCGCACCTTCAACGCCGCCATCAGCCGATAGCGCCGATCCATCTCCACCACGCACCAGCGCAGGGCGTTGGCCGCTTCCTTCATGTCGGTGACCACCGGGGTCAACAGATGCGGGATGTCCTCGTACATGGACAATTCGAGCATCTTGGGATCGACCAGAATCAGCCGGACTTCCCGAGGCGGGGCCTTGTACAGCAGGCTCAGTAGCATGGCGTTGATGGCCACCGACTTGCCAGAACCCGTGGTGCCGGCGACCAGCAGATGCGGCATTCTCGCCAGATTGGCGACCACCGGATTGCCGCTGATATCCTTGCCCAGGGTCAGGGTCAGCGGCGAGGGGGACTGGGTGTAAGCCGGCGACTCCAGCACCTCGCGCAGGTAGACGATCTCGCGTTGCTGGTTGGGAATCTCCAGTCCAACCACCGACTTGCCGGGGATGATCTCCACCACCCGCACGCTGATCACCGACAGGCCACGCGCCAGATCCTTGGCCAGGTTGCTGATCTGGCTGACTTTCACTCCCGGCGCCGGCTCGATCTCAAAGCGGGTGATCACCGGGCCCGGCTCCACCGCCACTACCTTGACCGCGATGCCAAAATGCCGGAGCAGGATTTCCACCCGCCGCGACATGTGATCCAGCGTTTCCGGGGAATAGCCGGCGGTACTGGCGACAGGCGAATCGAGCAAGTCCAGCGGCGGTAACGGATACGGCGCGACCGGCGTTGGCGACGCCACCCGGCGCACCATGATCGCTCCCCGGGTCGAGTCCACCACGGGCGCCCTTACCGATGTTGGAACCGGCGATGGCGACACGGGCGCTGAAGATGGAACCACGGTCGCCTCGGATAACCGATACCAGGACGGCTCGTCGGGGTTCAGATAGTGACCCGCCCCGGCATCGGCTCGTAAAACCGCAGAATCCCCGGTCGACGCTGCCGCCACCGCCAGCGAATCGTTCGAAGCGGCCGCGGTCAATCCCAAACCCTGCACCGGCGCCACCGGCGTAGGCGGCGTCACCAGCGATCGCGGCATCGATTGCGGTGGCGTGGCGACGGGCGCCAGCGTCAGCAGGTCCGGCGCGGGCGGTGAGACGGATGGTGTGGACGGAACCGCCGACGCCGGCGCCACGGCAATCTGCCAGCGCGATCGCCATCCGGCCATCAATCGCTCGGCGACTTGCCCGAACTCCTGCGCCACCATCGGAAAGAACCGGGCCAGGGGTTTTGACCCGGTTGTTGGTGTCGCGCCCAGCGACGGGGATACCGGCGTGGCCTCAACTTCGACTTCGCGGCGCGCATCGTCGCCCCTGGTGGTCTCCGAACGCCTCCAGCGCAACGGCGCCATCGCCAGACCACCGACCCAATCCACCGTCTTCAGCACCGCCCAACCTAGCCAGTCCAGGACTGCTAGCCAAGACAATCCCGTGGTCAGGATCACGCCGGCCAGCAATAACAACAGCATGAACAGATTACCGCCCACCACATCGAAAGCCTGGATCAGGAACTGGCTGACATGCACTCCCACCAGACCGCCAGCCGAACCCGACTTGGGCACGGTGCCCGGTATCGCGTTCAGGTGCGAAGCCACCAAGCCGCAGGCTGTCGCCAGCGCCACCAGAAATCCCAGGACCCGGAACAGCACGATCTCGCCGTCCAGTTCTAGCAGGGCGCCGCGCTCGAACAACCGCCAGCCCGCGAATGCCACGCCCAGCGGTACCAGATAGGCGGCATAGCCAAAGAAGTACAAGGCAATATCAGCGAACCAGGCTCCGACCACGCCGCCGAGATTATGAAACCGGGTCACCGTCGCGGTATGAGTCCAAGCCGGATCCTCGGGATGGAAAGTCGCCAGCGCGCCGATCATCCCCAGCGCGACCACTACCAGCGACCAGAAACCGACTTCCTGTAAGATTCGCTGGACAAAACGGAGGATGCCTGCCCGAATCGCGTGTTTTTTTTCGGACTTGATTCGATGTGCCTGCGCCAAAATGCAATCCTGTCGTAAAGAGTGAAGAGTTAAAGGACGAAGTTATGAGGAGTGATAGAGTGAAGGGATAGGATGCCCTCAGATGCGAGGCATCGAGGAATTCAAGCATAGAGCATTGTCCCATTCCAGGGTGACGAGGTGAAGGGCGCGGGCGAACCGATGCGCCATTTCGGGTTCCAAGCAACGCAGCGGGTCCTTCATGCTCGCACGCCGATTCCGCTGTTTGAGCCCGGCCGACTCCCTAATCATGCGCATTTTACGTCTCGATACCCTGAGCGACCTTCCCGCCGCCGAGTGGAATGCTCTGGTTCCCGACCGAAATCCGTTTCTCAGCCACGAATTCCTCAGCGCCCTGGAACGCCACCAGTGCGTGGGCCAACACACGGGTTGGCTGCCGTGGCATGTGATCTGTCGGGACGAACCGGGGCGCTTGCTGGGCGCGGCGCCGCTGTATCTGAAATTCAACTCCCACGGCGAATTCGTATTCGACTGGGGCTGGGCGGAAGCTTACCGGCGGCAAAATCTGCCCTACTATCCCAAGCTGGTCGGCGCCATTCCTTATACGCCAGCCACCAGTCCCCGCCTGCTGCTGGCGCCCGATCAGCCCGCGCCCGAGGATGTCGCGCGAGCCATCGTCGAGCACGTACTGGACGAGGCCCGTCGTCGCCGCTGGTCCTCCATCCACTGGCTGTTTCCGCCACCGGCTGAACTGGATCGGCTGCGAGCCCGGGATTTTCTGCCCCGGCTCGGCTGCCAGTTCCACTGGCAGAACCGTGGCTACCGGGATTTTTCGGACTTTCTGGACACCTTCACCGCCAAGCGGCGCAAGAACATTCACCGGGAACGCCGCCGGGTGCGTGCGGCGGGGCTGGAATTGCGCCTGCTGACTGGTCGGGAACTCAGCGAAGGGCAGTGGCGCAGCATGCACGAACTCTACCGTTCCACCTTTCGCCGGCTGGGCGGCGCCCCCACCCTCACCCTGCCCTTCTTCCAGGAGATCGCCGAAACGCTGGGCAACCGGCTGGTGTTGGCACTGGCGTTCGCGCAAGGCCGCGAAGTCGCCGGCGCCATCAGCTTCCGGAGCGCCAACACCCTCTATGGCCGGCATTGGGGCTGTCGGGCGGATTATGACAGCCTGCATTTCGAAGCCTGCTATTATCAGGGGCTGGAATACTGTATCCACCAGGGCTTGCAGCGCTTCGAGCCAGGCGCGCAGGGCGAGCACAAGATTTACCGGGGATTTCTACCGACCTTGACGCATTCCGCTCACTGGATCGCCCATCCCGGCTTTCGCCAGGCCATCGCCGACTTTCTCGCCCGGGAAACGCCGGCGGTGCGTGAGTACGCCCGGGAACTGCTGCAACATTCGCCCTACCGCGACGAGGTGACGCCCGATGCGCCTGCCGTGGCTGGATCCGCGTGACGACGGCCAGCCGTTTCCCCCCGCCCACTACGCCCTGATCGAGCCTGACGGTCTGCTCGCCGCCGGCGGCAATCTGTCGCCGCGCCGGCTGTTGCGCGCCTACCGACAGGGCATTTTCCCCTGGTATTCCGCCGGCCAGCCGATTCTGTGGTGGTCACCGAACCCCCGGCTGGTGCTGTTTCCGGAATCGGTCAATGTCTCGCGCAGCCTGCGTCAAACGCTCAAAAAGGGGCGCTTCACCCTGACCGCTGACACCGCCTTTGCCGCGGTTATCGCCACCTGCGCCGGGCCGCGTGCTGGTCAGGACGGTGGAACCTGGATCACCCCAGAGATGAATGGAGCCTATTGCCGGCTGCACCGGCTCGGTCACGCCCATTCCATCGAGACCTGGCATCAGGGCGAATTGGTGGGCGGCCTGTACGGCGTCGCGGTCGGCCAGGTGTTTTTCGGTGAATCCATGTTCAGCCTGATGAGCGATGCTTCCAAGGTGGCGCTGGCCATACTGGCCGCGCAACTGCGGCGCTGGGAGTTCGCCCTGATCGACTGCCAAGTGCGTACCGAACATCTAACGCGCATGGGCGCGGTGGAGATCGCCCGCACCACCTTTCTCCAATTGCTGGACCGGTATTGCGCCCGGCCCGGCCGGGCCGGACCCTGGCGCCTCGATGGCGATCTGCTCGCCGACCTGCTGACTCGCCCTGCGCCGTCATGAGCAATCCCCGCGATTCGCTGTACGACCTGCGCATGTTCCTGACCACCGAGTATCCGTGCAGCTATCTGCCGGGCCGGTGGGCGCGCAATCTGGTGGTTGATCCGGCGGCGACCGACGACCAGCTTTACGGCCGGCTGGCGGAACTGGGTTTCCGGCGCAGCGGCGATCACGTCTACCGCCCGCATTGCCGGGGCTGCGTGGCCTGCCGGTCGCTGCGCATTCCAGTGGAGCGGTTCCAGCCCAACCGCGCCCAGCGGCGCATCTGGGCGCGCAATCAAGATCTGCAGGCGCGGACGATCGAAGCGGAATTCCAGGACGAGCATTTTGATCTGTTCGCCCGCTACATCGCGGTCCGCCACGCCGGCGGCGGCATGGACCCGGCCAGCCCGGATCACTACTGGTCCTTTGTCGCCTCGCGCTGGTGCCCGACCTGGCTGTGCGAGTTCCGCCGCAACCAGGAGCTGCTGGCGGTGACGGTGGTGGATCGGCTGGACGATGGACTGTCGGCGGTTTACACCTTCTTCGATCCGTTGCAAACAGCGCGCAGTCTGGGCACCCATGCGATTCTGTGGCAGATCGCCGAGGCGCGGCGGCTGGGGTTAAAGTGGGTGTATTTGGGCTACTGGGTAGAACTCTGCGACAAGATGGCCTATAAATCTCGCTTCAAGCCGCACGAAGTATTCATCACAGAACGCTGGGGATGGATGGCCGTTTGGCATGAGTCCAAGGTTCCATAAACCGTTGGTAGCAACTTCTCCGACCATTGGTAAAAAGTAGATGACAATGAAAAACAAGTGGCTAAAAATGAGTTTTTTGATGCTCTTATGGAGTATCACTGGAGTCATACACGCAGCTATTTCTGGCGAGCAAACCACCGCTCTACCAGAAAGGACGAGTGCACAAGCTAACAAAGGGGTGGTGGGCATCATTGCCGGAGGCGTTAATGGCACCTATATACGCATTGCCGCCGATATGGCTACGGTTCTGGATACCGATAGTTTGCGCATCCTGGCAATCATCGGTAAAGGCTCGGTCCAAAATATCAACGATCTCCTGTATCTTAAAGGCGTCGATATGGCGATCGTCCAATCCGACGTACTGGAATATATAAAACGTCTAGGAACCTATAAAGCCATTGATAAACGTATTTATTACATTACAAAATTATATAATGAAGAGTTTCATCTCCTGGCAAATTCCGATATCAACAACCCGAGCGATCTTGCTGGGCGAAAGGTTAATTTCGATGTAAAAGGAAGTGGAACATCCATCACGGCTTCGATTCTCTTCGATACCTTGAAGGTTTCAGTGGAACCTACCTATTATGATCAGGCAACCGCGCTGGAAAAACTGAAAAGCGGTGAAATCGCTGCCCTGGCTTACGTGGCTGGTAAGCCAGCCCAGTTGTTCGAGCAACTCACAACCACCGGCAAGTTACATTTCTTGTCCATCGATCAAACTCCAGAAATACTAAAAACCTATTTACCCACTCGCTTGAATAATCAGGATTATCCTCGCCTCATCGCACCTGACCAGGATATTAAAACGATTGCTGTCGGTGCTGTTCTTGCAGTATATAACTGGGATCCAACCAATAGCCGCTACCAGAAGGTGGCTAACTTTGTCAATCACTTCTTTGACCACTTCAATAATTTTCAACAACCAGCTCGACACTTGAAATGGCGGGAAGTCAGCTTATCCGCCATAATTCCAGGCTGGACGCGGTTTCCGCCCGCACAGGCGTGGTTGCAACGTTAACAAAAACAAATTCAAATCATCTTCTATCGATAACTTCTGGATTCTCACAAGTTAGCGTAGTAGTTGTCGCAAGGTTTCCACCTCATTTTCTTCTAGCACTGGCGATTCAGACAACCAGCGTCTTAATTCGTTAAGCCGTTCGATATTTTCTGGATCGCTGGTTTTCTCACCTTTTAAGTACCACTCTACCGCTTTAACAGGCTCGGCATGAAATCCTTTGATGCCTAGTTCACCCAGCACAACTGGGTCGTAGGTTTTGCCGATCGCTGTTATCGCCGGGGCAAACCCGGCATTTGCCGCGGCTTCATAATAAAGACGTGCCGAGGCGACATCGCCTTGTGTTAGCAATAAATCACCATTATTCATATAAAAAGAGATGGAAGATTCCTCGAATGGCCTTGACATCGAGGGAGATGGCGAAGTTGGCGGTAATTCGATCTGTGCGACAGGCTCGGCCACTTCGGTTGGGGGCATAGACACGGGGGATAATTCCAGGGGAGCTTTTGGTAAATTGGCCTTCAGGTCCGGTGAAACCGGCACCGTAGTGTCGACAGGAACTGACTCGATTGTTGCCGCCGGTTGGACTGATATTGATACCGGCGTAGATGGCTCGATCTTGCCACTGGGAGACATTCGCCCTGATAAGAGTGGGTATAAATAAATACTTCCCGTACCACCCAGCAGACCCGCCAGCAGTGCCAGCATTACTAATAGCACCAGTTGTACTTTAGTTGGATTGAACAGGGCAAAATGCTTTTTCTTGTATTGGATATTATCCAATATGACAGTTGGCGCATATGTTTCTAGTTCATCCGCCGCTATTGGCCTTGCTATCGATTGAGTTTCATCGCTAATAAAATTTTCGCTTTTGGCAAGCAATTTTTCGATTCTCTCAGCCTGACTGAAGCTGCCTGTATGCGTCATTTCCAGGGAAAATAAATCGGTAGCAGGGGATAAAACCATCTCCTTGTTTTTTAGCATCAGTTCGCTAGCAGCCTCATCGACAGTAGCTATTGATACAGTCGTATGTCCTTTTATCTGGGTGATCAATAGCGCACGTTCACAGAGCGTATTGATTAAGCGCGGAATACCATTCGTATAATGATCTATTCGCTCGATGACTGATAGCGGAAATAGTGATTCAATTGCTGGGCCATCGGCGTTTTGTACTTGTCGGGAGATGAAACCTATCACATCCGCCGCGGCCAGGGGCTTTAGTTCAATATGTATAGCGCTGTCTAGATAGGCATGAAAAACTTGGGTCTTCGCTAAAATTTCCTCCAGTAGCGGCATACCGCTTAAAATAATCTGTGCAGCATGTCCACCTCCATATTCCAAATGGGATAAAGCAAGCAGATTGTTTAACACTTCCCCACTTAAATGGTGAGCATCATCGATCAACAACGCTATGTCTGTTCCCTCGATAAAGCAATCGCTAAAATATTCATTGAGTGACTTGAGCCTTTCTGAAAATTCCTGTTCAGAAATTACCACTCCCAATTGATTACCAATAACCGTGAGTAAATTATCAAAGTCAAGATTAGTAGAGTAACAATAAACGAATTTAATGTTTGCTGGCGCTTCGTTGGCCAGTTTGCGTAAAAGCAAAGTCTTACCCATGCCTGCTTTGCCGGTTAACACCAACAAACCACGATGTTGACGAATACCCTCTAGTAACTGAATATAAGCATCCAAGTAAGAAGTATTGATGAAGAAGAAGTCCGCCTCGGTAGTATTAAAGGGTTTATGTCGAAACCCAAAACTCATCGGAGTGTCTGTAAAATTTATCATAAACATCTCCTTTATTAATCAATAAAACCTTGGCCAATGTTTTGCGGTCGGCGATCACAACCCGCTCGACGGGCTGAAATTCTGTTGAAAAAGGCGGTATTACCAGGTCAGGGTCAGGTCTTTCGATTTCAAATCCCCCCCATCACCTCGCCCAGCCGGCTGACGCCGCGCAGCTCCAGTCCTTCCACCCGCCCGCCGCGCCGGGGCAGGTTGGCGCGCGGTAGGATAGCCTGCTTAAAACCGTGCTTGGCCGCTTCCCGCAGCCGCTCCTCGCCGTTCGGCACCGGGCGAATCTCCCCGGCCAGCCCCACTTCGCCGAACACGACCAGTTCGGTCGGCAGCGGCCGGTCCCGAAAGCTCGACAGCGCCGCCAGTAACACGGCCAGATCCGCCGCCGTCTCGTTGATCCGCACCCCACCGACCGCGTTGACGTAAACGTCCTGATCATACATCGCCACCCCGCCGTGCCGGTGCAGCACCGCCAGCAGCATCGCCAGCCGGTTCTGCTCCAGCCCCAGCGTCACCCGGCGCGGATTGCCGCCGTGGCACTCGTCCACCAGCGCCTGGATTTCCACCAGCAGCGGCCGGGTGCCTTCCCGCGTCACCATCACCACGCTACCGGAGACGGGAGCTTCGTGGCGGGACAGAAAAATCGCCGACGGATTGCTGACTTCCTTCAGCCCGTGCTCGGTCATGGCGAACACGCCCAGTTCGTTCACCGGCCCGTAGCGGTTCTTCACCGCCCGCAGCACCCGCAACCGCCCGCTGGGATCGCCCTCGAAATACAGCACGGTGTCTACCATGTGCTCCAGCACCCGCGGACCCGCGATCGCGCCTTCCTTGGTCACGTGGCCGACCAGGAACAGGGCCGTCCCCGTCGCCTTGGCGTAGCGCACCAGCTGCGCCGCGCTCTCGCGCACCTGCGCCACCGAACCGGGAGCGGATTGCAACCGCTCGGTGTACACGGTCTGGATCGAGTCGATCACCATCACCCGGGGTTGTTCGACCTCGGCAGTCGCCAGCACCCGCTCGGCGTTGATCTCCGGCAACAGGCGCAGGCGGTCGCGGGACAGGCCCAGCCGCTGGGCGCGCAGGCTGATCTGCTGGGGGGATTCCTCGCCGCTGACGTACAAGGTCCGGTCGCGCTCGGCCAGCACCGCCAGCACCTGCAACAGCAGGGTAGACTTGCCAATGCCCGGATCGCCGCCGATCAGCGTCACCGACCCATGAACCAGCCCGCCGCCCAGCACCCGGTCCAGTTCGCTGTTGCCGCAGGACTGGCGGACTTCCGCGCTGGCGTCCACCTCGGACAGGAGGCGCACCTCCCCCGCTGCCGTCGAACCGGCATAGCCCGCGAACTTGGTTCCACCCTTGCCTGGAGGCGGCGCAGCCGGGGCTTCCTGCAACGTGTTCCAGGCCCCGCAGTCGCCGCACTGGCCCGACCACTTGCTAGCCTGCGCCCCGCACTCGGCGCAGACGTAGACGGTGCGGGCCTTACTCACCATCGGCGGGAACCACGTCGCGCCGTACCCGCGCCGTCACCCCGCACAGCAGGGTGTAGGAAATCGTGCCGGCGGCCTGGGCGATGCGTTCCACCGGCAGACCCTCGCCCCACAGCACCACCGGATCGCCGATTCGCGCCTCGGGATGCCGGCGCAAATCCAGCGTGATCATATCCATCGAGACCCGGCCGATCAGCGCCGCCTCGCGGCCATCGAGCAATACCGGCGTCCCGGACGGCGCGTGGCGCGGATAGCCATCGCCGTAGCCGACCGCTGCCACCCCCACGTCCATGTCCTCGGGACACACCCAGGTTCCACCGTAACCGACCGGCTCGCCCCGGGGCAGGCGTTTGATCGCAATCAGCCGGGTGTGCAGGGTCATTACGGGGCGCAAATCCTCATCCGGCGCCAGGCTGTCCACGAACGGCGAAGCGCCATAGAGCATGATGCCGGGCCGCACCCAGTCAAAATGGGTGGGCGGCCAGCCGAGAATGCCGGCGGAATTGGCCAGCGAACGCTCGCCCGGCAGGCCGGCGGTGGCCGTCTCGAAGATTTGCAATTGCCGGAGAGTATAGTTGCAATCCCGTTCGTCGGCCCGCGCCAGATGGCTCATCAGGCCGATGGCCGGACGTGCCGCCGGACTATCGCGCAATCGTCGCCAGGTTACCGCGACCGTCTCCGGCTCCAATCCCAGCCGGTGCATCCCGGTATCGATCTTCAGCCAGATTCGCACCGGCCGTTCCAGCCGGGCCATTTCCAGCATCCGCGCCTGCTCGGGATGATGGACGGCAATGTCGAAGCCGTGACGGGCGCACAGCGGCAGTTCAGCCGCCTCGAGCACGCCTTCCAGCAACAGAATGGGTCGGGCGACGCCGGCCTCGCGCAGAGTCAGCGCTTCCTCGATGCAGGCGACCGCGAAGGCGTCAGCGTCCAAAGCCCGGGCGACCCGGGCCAAGCCGTGACCGTAGCCCTCGGCCTTAACGGCGGCCGCCACCCGCCGGCCCGGCGCGGACGCCCGCACCCGTCGCAGATTGTGAACCAGCGCCCCCAGATCGAGACGCACCGCTGTTGCTCGACTCATAGCCGGAACCTGCCGAGGTGGATTCGGGGGCGTAACTCTCGAACCGGGTGTACTGCCCCAGGAAAGTGAGCGGGATCATCCCGATGGGACCATTGCGCTGCTTGCCGATGATGATTTCGGCCTTGCGCTTGTCGGGACTGTCGGGATTGTAGACTTCGTCGCGGTAGATGAAGCAGATCAGGTCCGCGTCCTGCTCGATCGCGCCCGACTCCCGCAAATCCGACATGATCGGCCGCTTGTCGCCGCGCTGTTCCAGAGTGCGGTTGAGCTGCGACAGCGCCAGCACCGGCACCGACAGTTCCTTGGCCAGGGATTTGAGCGAGCGGGAAATTTCGGAAACCTCGGTGGCCCGGTTCTCGTTCGTGCCCGGCACCTGCATCAACTGGAGATAATCCACCACGATCAACCCCAGTTGCCCCTCCTGCCGGTACAGTCGCCGCGCCCGCGCCCGCAGTTCGGTGGGACTGAGGCTGGAACTGTCGTCGATGAACAGCCGTGCCTGGGACAGGATGGTCACCGCCGAGGTCAGTCGCGGCCAGTCCTCCTCCTCCAGTCGGCCGGTGCGAACCTTGTGCTGATCGATCCGCCCCAGCGAGGAAATCAGCCGCATGATCAGGCTCTCGCCCGGCATTTCCATGCTGAACACCGCCACCGGACATTTCACCTGAATCGCCGCGAATTCGACGATATTCATCGCCAGCGCGGTCTTGCCCATCGAAGGCCGGCCGGCGATCACGATCAAATCGCCGCGTTGCAGGCCGGCCGTTTTCTCATCGAAATCTGGCCAGCCAGTAGGAATGCCCGTCACGGGATTGTCGCGCTCGAACAGGATATCGATCCGCTCCACCGTGCGCGCCATCAACTCCTTGATGCTGGTAAAGCCCTGCTGGCTGCGGGACCCCCGTTCGGCGATAGCAAACACCCGTTTCTCGGCATTGTCCAGGAGTTCCCGGGTATCGCGGCCCCGGGGATCATAGGCGCTGTCGGCAATTTCGGTGCTGGCGCGGATCAGTTCGCGGCGGATCGCCCGCTCGCGGATGATGTCGGCATAGGCACGGACGTTGGCGGCGCTGGGCGTATCCCGCGCCAGCACTCCCAGATAGGCGAACCCTCCCGCCTCCTCCAACTGGTTATTGTCTTCCAGCCACTCCGCCAGCGTGAGCAGATCGAAAGGGTTGCCGTTCTCCGCCAGGCGGCGAATGGCGCGGAAGAGCAGCCGGTGATCGCTGCGGTAGAAATCGCTCTCATCCAGCCGGTCCGCCACCTGATCCCAAGTGGCGTTGTCCAACATCAGACCACCGAGCACTGCCTGCTCCGCTTCGAGCGAATGCGGTGGCGTCCGCAATGCTTCGGTGGCGGGGTCCTTGCGGGCGGGAAACGGGGAAACGGGCTGCATGACGGAACTCTCGGAGCCAGACCGGCGATCCGCCGCCCGCCGGAATGGCCCGGCGGCACGGCCACGAAACTCCCTCGGAAAAACGAGCGCCCGTCGGGTGGCGTGACCACCTCCGGGCCAGGCTCGCGCGGGGGGTCACTTCAGTGTAGTTCACCCCAGCACGGGCGTGGTGGCCGACGTTCAGGCCTCGGCGATCACATTGACCCGAATCTGGGTCTTGACCTCGCCGTGCAGATGCAAGTCCACGTCGTATTCGCCGATCTGGCGGATCGATCCGGTCGGCAACCGCACTTCCTGCTTTTGCAACTCGATGCCGGCGGCGGAAACCGCGTCGGCGATATCGGCAGGACCCACCGATCCGAACAGTCGGCCCTCGCTACCGGTCTTCACCGACAGGGTCACGATCAATTCGGCCAGTTGCTCGGCGCGGGCCTTCGCCTTGGCCAATGCTTCGGCGGCGACCCGTTCCAGCTCGGCGCGACGAGCCTCGAAGCGCGCCAGGTTGGCTGGGGTGGCCTCGGTGGCCTTGCCCTTGGGAATCAGAAAATTGCGGGCATAGCCGGGTTTGACCTTGACCCGGTCGCCCAAGGCGCCCAGATTGGCAATTTTTTCCAGCAGAATAATTTCCATCGTCGGATGCTCCAGAATTCGATTCGATAGGTAAAGGCGGTTCAGCGCTCGCCCAGTCGGGGGGGGACACGGTTGCGGAAATCGGCCCAGGCGTCAGCGACGCCCAGCGCCATGACCAACTGCGACAGCGCCGGGACCAGCAGCAACAGGTAGAACAGTACCAGCCAGGCGGGCGACAGTCGCCGCTTGAGCGCCACGGCGTGAACCAGGGCGATGCCCTGCACGGTGTACAGCAGACCCAGCACCAGCATCAGGTTGGCCAGCGGCGGCCAGGCTAACCCCATCGCCGCGCCGAATAACGCCAGCGTCAGCGCCGCCAGCGGTCGGCCGAGGCGCAACTGGTGAAATTCGGGCCGGAACTCACCAGGATTGAACAGCAGCGCCTGCTGCCAGCGGCCGAGCAACAATCCCGCCAGCGCGAACAGCAGCGCCCCACCAACCGCCTGGCCCGGTAAATAAGGCGCCCATTCCTTCAGCAGCGCCAGCAATTGATCCAGCGCAGCCCCATCCGCCGCCGGGCCCAGTGGCGCCAGCGACGCCAGCTCCCGTTCCCACTGGCCGAGCACGCCGCTCCACCAGACCGCCGGATCGCCCAGCGCCAGGTAGAAGCCCGCCACGCCCAGCACGCCCAGCAACGCCGCCGCCTGAAAGGTCCGGGACAGCGAGACCGTAGCGCGCAGCACCAGGGCCAGCAACCACACCGGGAGCCAGTAGGCCGGCAACACGTCCAGCATCGGCCATGGCGTGCCCAGCGCCAGCCCGGTCAGGGTCACGGCGCCCAATCCGGCCAGCGCCATCAGCCACGCGCCCTCGGCCGCACCCCGGCGCAGCGTGACCAAGGCCACCGCGGCGCCCGACACGATCAGGAACGGCGGAAACAGCCAGAACAGCACGGCCGCCGTCGCCGCGACCAGGACGGCGGTCGAACGGCCGCGCATGACAAACGCAGCGAGCGCTTTCATGGCAATGATGCGAAACGTCGGCCTCGGCGGCCCCTGCCCCGCCCGGCCTCAGTGCCGGTCGCAGTACGGCAGCAGCGCCAGAAAGCGGGCGCGCTTGATCGCCACCGACAACTGCCGCTGATAGCGGGCCTTGGTGCCGGTGATGCGGCACGGCACGATCTTACCGGTCTCGGTGATGTAGTTTTTCAGGACGGCGATGTCCTTGTAGTCAATTTCCTTGACGCCTTCGGCGGTGAAACGGCAAAACTTCTTGCGACGGAAGAAACGCGACATGGTGGTCAATCCTCGGATGATTCGGTTACAAGAATCTCGATGCGAGCGGCGTGCAGCACCAACCGGTACTCGCCCTCGCGGTAATTGGCGCGGCTGACGAAACCTTGGACCCGGATGCGGGCGTCCGGCGTCAATCGGCGGGCGATGCCGGCGAGTGCGTCGCCGCAAGCCATGACGGGAATCCGGCAGCGCGCCTCGCGGGGCAGGCCAGCTTCCTGTTGTCCGGAATGATGTTCCAGCAGAAAACGGCTGATCGGCACTCCGGCCGGCGTGACACGGGTTTCACAGGCTCCAGCCAACTGGCCGACGATGATCAGACAGTTGTCGGCGGGCAGCGCGGACGGCATGGCGGTGCGCGGCTAAAGGCCGGATCAAGCCGCCTCGTCCTCGTCGTCAGCTTCGGTCTCTTCGTCGGCGTCATCGCGGTCGACGCGACCGCCGCGGGGCTCGCGTTCGTCGCGTTCGTCGCGTTCGTCGCGTTCGTCACGGGAATCGCGCTCGTCGCGGGACCGGATCAGCGGCGACGGCTCGGTTTCGGGGCCATCCTTCTGGATGATGAGATTGCGGATAACGGCGTCGTTGAAGCGAAACGCGCTCTGCATTTCCTCCAGCACTGGCTGGCTGCACTCGACGTTCATCAGGACGTAATGGGCCTTGTGAATCTTGTTGATCGGATAGGCCAACTGCCGCCGGCCCCAATCCTCCAGCCGGTGAATCTTGCCGCCATCCTCTTCAATCATCGCGCGATAGCGATCCACCATCGCCTGAACCTGATCGCTCTGGTCGGGATGGACCATGAATACGATTTCATAATGACGCATACGGAGCTCCCTACGGATTGAAACAGCCTCCCGCATGGGCGGTGAGGCAAGGAGTCGCGGCCCGGACGAGCCGCAAGGGGTAGGCATTCTAGGGGGAAAGGCCGAGGGGCGCAACGGCGGACGGCGCGGCAAACACCCCCACCACCACCACTACTACTACCAGCGTCACCCGCATCCGCTCCCGCTAACCCTCGCCGGCGGGCGTGGCCAGAGCGGTGGTCGCCGTATTCGGCAGGATGTCCTGGAACAGCCGGTGCATCGCATTGCACCCCTCGACGGCTGCATCCTCCATACCGCGCACATCGGCCAGCCCTGTCTGGCGCAGTCGCCACACCCAGTCGCGACCCCGCCGCCCCAAGCCGATCAACACAGTCTGGAAGTCAGTGTCACCGTCGTCGAAGAGAAATCCACATCCGGCACCATATGCTTGCTCCAAAAGATGTCGTCAGAAGAATTATCGGGCTTTTCCGACTCACAACGCCAGAGGTCACGCCGCCCGCCGTTGATTCCATGACGTACCCAGGCCCGCCCGGTTTGGCAATCCGCTGAAATTGACGATAATAGGCCGCGCCATCCGCGACGGCACTAGAAAAGTAACCATAACTCATTGACATGAAAGAACTCATTCTCGGCGGTGCTCGTTCGGGCAAGAGCGCCTTCGCCCAGCAGCGAGCAACCGTCAGTGGTCTGAGCGTGATCTATCTTGCTACCGCTCAGGCCGGTGACGCGGAGATGACCGAACGCATCGCCCGCCACCGCACCGAGCGCCCGGGCGACTGGGGCCTGGTCGAGGAGCCGCTGGCGCTGGCTGCCACCCTGCGCGCCCACGCCGCCCCGAACCGTTGCCTGCTGGTGGACTGCCTGACGCTGTGGGTCAGCAACCTGCTGGCCGCCGGCGACGATGCGCTGGCCACCGAAACCCAGGCCCTGCTGACCGGCCTGCCCACCCTGCCCGGCCATCTCCTGCTGGTCAGCAATGAAGTCGGCCAGGGCATTGTCCCCGCCAACCCGCTGGCCCGCCGGTTCCGCGACGAAGCCGGCCGCCTGCATCAGGCCGTCGCCGACCGCTGCGACCGGGTCAGCTTTATAATTGCCGGTCTCCCTCTCACCCTCAAGGACTGTCCTGCATGAGCCACCACTGGTATGACGCTCTCATCGCCGCCCCCGACGCCACCGTGCTGGCCACCGCCCGCGAACGGCAGGCGCAACTGACCAAACCGCCCGGCTCGCTGGGCCAACTGGAGGAACTCGGCATCGCGCTAGCCGCCATGCAGGGCACCCAGCAGCCGCGCGCGGACAAGGTCTGGATCACGGTGTTCGCCGGCGATCACGGCGTGGTGGCCGAGGGCGTCTCCGCCTTCCCGCAGGTTGTCACCGTCGAAATGGTGCGCAACTTCGCCCGGGGTGGGGCGGCCATCAGCGTGCTGGCCCAGACCTGGGATGCCCGGCTGGAAGTAGTCAACGTCGGCACTGTGGATCCCCTGGAAGAGTTGCCGGGGGTGCTGGACGCGCGGGTCGGCCCTGGCACCGCCAACTTCGTCCACGACCCGGCGATGACCGGCGACCAATTGCACGAGGCGTTGATGGCCGGCCACGACGCGGCCGAACGAGCCGCGATCAACGGCGCGCGCCTGTTCGTCGGCGGCGAAATGGGCATCGGCAACACCACCAGCGCCGCCGCCCTCGCCTGCTCGCTGCTTGGCCTGCCCGCCGCCCAACTGGCCGGCCCTGGCGCCGGCCTCGATACTGCCGGCGTCGCCCACAAGGCGCTGGTGATCGAACGGGCGCTGGCCCGCCATCGCAGCGACCAGCCCCTGACCGCGCTGCAACGACTGGGCGGGTTCGAGATCGCCGCGCTGGCGGGGGCCTACCTGCGCTGCGCCCAACTCGGCCTGCCGGCGCTGGTGGACGGCTTCATCACCACCGCCGCCGCCCTGGCTGCCGTGCGATTACGGCCGGATTTGGCGCCCTGGCTGTTCTATGCGCACTGCTCCGCCGAACCCGGCCACCGCCGGTTGCTGGATGCGCTGGACGCCAAACCGCTGCTGGAACTGGGAATGCGGCTGGGCGAGGGCAGCGGCGCGGCGGTGGCCGTGCCGATCCTGCGCGCCGCCGCCGCCCTGCACGCCGGCATGGCCACCTTCGCCGAAGCCGGGGTTTCGCAGGGATGAGCGATTTCACCATCGTGGACTTGTTGCGACACGGCGAGCCGGAAGGCGGCCAGATGTTTCGCGGGGCGGTGGATGATCCGCTCAGCCCGCGCGGCTGGGAACAGATGCGGGCGGCGGTCGGCGACTACCGCGACTGGGACACCGTGATCAGCTCGCCGCTGATCCGCTGCGCCGCCTTCGCCCGCGAACTGGCCGACCGACTGGACCGGCCGCTGGAAATCGTGGATGGTTTCGGCGAAATCAGCTTCGGTGTCTGGGAGGGGCGCGCGGTCGCCGATGTCCACGCGACCGATCCATTGGCGATCGCGCAATTTTGGTGCGACCCGGTCGCCCATCCGATCCCCGGCGGTGAGCCGGTCGAAGTCTTCGACCGGCGTATCTATCAGGCCTGGGATGAACTCATGCGGCGCTATCACCGTCGTCACGTCTTGCTGGTGGCGCACGGTGGAACCATCCGCATCATTCTGCGGCAACTGCTGGACATGCCGGTGCGACGGATCTGGCGAATCGAGGTGCCGTTCGCCGCGCTCAGCCGCATCCGCCGGCACCGCGACCCGGAGGCCGAGCCGCATCTGGTGTTCCATAACGGCCGACTGCCATGATGCGGGCCTTCGCGCTGGCCCTGCAACTGCTGACCCGGTTGCCGGTCCCGGCGTCCAACGCCCCCCCGCGCCCCGAGGAACTGGGGCTATCGGTACTGTTCTTCCCGGTGGTGGGATTGCTCATCGGCACGCTGCTGGCCGGGCTGCACACCGCGCTGTGGCTGGTCGATCCCGGTGTGCTGGCGGCGCTGGTGCTGGCAACCTGGGTGCTGCTGACTGGCGGGTTGCATCTGGACGGGCTGGCCGATACCGCCGATGCCTGGATCGGCGGCCAGGGTGACCGCGACCGGACTCTGGTGATCATGAAGGATTCGCGCAGCGGCCCCATCGCCATCGTCGCCGTCGTGCTGGTGCTGCTGGCCAAATTCGCCGCCCTGCAAGCGCTGCTGGCCGGTGATGCTCGCGTCATCCTGCTGCTGGCGCCGGTGCTGGGCCGAACTGTCATCCTGCTGCTGTTAATCACCACGCCCTATGTCCGCCCCGACGGCCTGGGCGCGCCCTATGCCAGCTATCTGCCCCGGTTGAGTTGCGGTCTGCTGGTACTCCTGATCGCCGCCGCGACGGTCGCCCTGCTGGAATGGCCAGGCGGCGCGCTGCTGGCCGCGCTGGGCGCCGGCTTCCTCGGCCTGCGCCACGAGTTGATGGCGCGCTTGGGCGGAACCACCGGCGATACCCTCGGCGCGGCCTGCGAACTGGCCGAAACCGTCGCGCTGCTGACGCCGGTGCTGCTGGCGGAGTGACTCAACGGAGCGTCCGCGCCAGCGCCGGCTTCCACAACCCAGCGGCTCCACGTACAGATCAACATCTTCCGACAGGATCGCCAATCTATTGATCCGGTTGCGTGGTCACATTCCTCATATTTCCTCGGTTCCGGTTCAGCGGCGCCCGCAACCGCCATTCAAATTCCACCGGCGGAACGTATTGCAACAGCGCCTGGCCGTCGTCGCCCAGCAACAAATCCAGCCCCAGCGCCGGATACAGCCAGTGCGTCCCATCCTTGACCACCATTCGCTCGGCCGGCTCACCGAAGCGCTTGCGGATCAGGTCGGCGTCGAACTTGGCCACTGGCATGTAGGTGATTGCGGTGATGATCGCACCCAGTCCCATCTCGATATCGGCCTCGGTGACCGGATAGCGCCGGCCGCCGTCGGCGGTGGGTTTGCCGGCGCCGGCGTGGGTTCGGAGCACACTCAACAGGTCCTCGGACAGCCACGCCGTCAGCACCATCTGGACGTTCAGCCCGCCGACCGCTGCGTCCCGGAAATACGCTTCCAGACTCAAACGACCCTCCGGATTCTGGAACACACCCAGTTCGTAGCGCCGGCCCAGTTTGGCCACGGCGTCGCGCACCGTGCTCTGACCCAGGGTCAGGCCGAATACCGTGAGCGTCGCACCATCCGGGCCAACGGTGACTTGCCAGGGCAGGTCCTGGCCAGGCGCGGAGGATTGGCCGCCGGGCGGGCGCAGGATCGCCAGCAGGAATACGCTCAGCGCCACGCCCAACGCGGCCAGCGGCAGAATCTTCCAGTGTTTCACGGCGACCGCAGCCAACTGGCCGCTTGCCCGGCGAAATAGGTCAGAATGGCGTCGGCTCCGGCCCGCCTGATCGCCAGCAGTGATTCGATCACCACCGCTTTTTCGTCCAGCCAGCCGTTGCGGGCGGCCGCCAGCAGCATCGCGTACTCGCCGCTGACCTGATACACGAAGGTCGGCGCGGCGAACTGATCCTTGACCCGACGCACGATGTCCAGATACGGCATTCCCGGCTTGATCATCACGATGTCCGCCCCCTCCTCCAGGTCCATCGCCACCTCGCGCAACGCCTCGTCGCTGTTGGCCGGGTCCATCTGGTAGCTGGTCTTGTTGCCCTTGCCCAACGCGCCCGCCGAACCGACGGCGTCGCGGAACGGGCCATAGAAGCTGGAAGCGTATTTGGCGGAATAGGCCAGGATGCGGGTATGGATGAAATCGTTGGATTCCAGCGCCTCGCGAATCGCGCCGATGCGCCCGTCCATCATGTCCGAGGGGGCAACGATGTCGGCGCCCGCCTCGGCGTGCGACAGCGCCTGCCGCACCAGCACACTCACCGTTTCATCGTTCAACACGTAGCCGGACTCATCCACCAGGCCGTCCTGGCCGTGGCTGGTGAACGGATCCAGGGCCACGTCGGTGATGACGCCCAGTTCGGGCAGATGGGTTTTGAGCGCCTGCACCGCCCGTTGCGCCAAACCTTCGGGGTTATAAGCCTCGGTAGCGTCGAGCGATTTGGCCTCCGGCGGCGTCACCGGGAACAGCGCCACCGCTGGCACGCCCAGTGTCGCCAGCATCTCGGCCTCGCGCAGCAGTTGGTCGATGCTCAGCCGTTCCACACCCGGCATCGAGGCCACCGGCTCGCGCTGGTTCCAGCCTTCGATCACGAACAGCGGCTGAATCAGATCGGCGGTAGTGAGTACGGTTTCCCGTACCAGCCGGCGCGAGAAGTCGTCGCGGCGCATTCGTCGCTGGCGGGCGCCAGGAAACTGGCCGGCGATGATCTGGGACAATCGGGACACAGGGCGTCTCTCCAAGAGTTTGCATCAATCAGATGTGGCATTATAACCCAACCGCCGGCACTACCCGTGCCGCCCGGTTGGAGAGTCGTCCCTCATCGGGATCGTGTGGGAACCTGTTTTGCGGAGACAGCTCACAAGACAGGATTAACGGATTCCCCCACGCCAGCCTTTGCAATACCGGAGAATGCATCATGGGATTTCCGAAACCCAGTCAAAACCTCCGATTTGTGCTGATCGGCGTCCTGCTGTTGCTGAACCTTCTGTCGAACCTGGCCGCCCGGGCTGCTCCAGAGATGATCGGCCGCCTGACCGAGGCGCAGGGCGTGGTCGAGATTAACGGTGACGTGGCCACGACCGGCGCCGAACTGCGCCTGGGGATGCGGGTGACCACCGGGACCGATGGTCGGGCCGTGCTGACGTTCGCGGACGGCCAGACCGTGCTGCTCGTTCCCAACTCGGTCTTCTGGATCAAGGACTACCGCTATGCCAGGAGCCAGCCTCGGGAAAACCGCTCAACCACGGAATTGCTTAAGGGCGGCATGCGTTTTATCTCCGGGACAATGGCCAAGGAAACGCCTGAAGCGGTAAAAATTGAAACCCCCGTCGCCACTATCGGCATTCGTGGCACCGACTTCACGGCGGTCCTGGGTAGCCTGTGCCTGTTGGTGCGGGAAGGTGCAGTCGTCGTGACGACTGTCCGCCAGAGTCTGGTGGCGCAAGCCAATCAGATCGCGTTCGTGCGGGATGCGGGCACGCTACCCGAATTGGTACTGCCGCACGAATTGGGCGCCCCCGGCAGCCGCACGTGCCTCGAGGCCTTGCTGAAAATGACCGCCACCGATGCCTTGCCTCCCCTTTCCGCCGCAGCCATAACCCCAGCGACGACCGCGGCTACGGTGATTGGCATCGCCGCCGGCGCCACCCTCCTCCAACACGACGAAGATACCCGCGCATCACCACCATAAAGGCAATCCCTTTGAAATCAACTGGTGTTCAACTGGCTGGCCGGTCCGCGCGCCCATCAGGAAACATACTGGCCGCCTCATTTGACGCTGAGGCTGAAGACGCCATCCCAATCCGACGGCGGTGGCGCGGTGCGTAATGCCGACAACCGGTCCAGATAAAGCCCGTACAGCCGGCAGTCTGGCCGCTGTCCACTCAAGCCCTGGAAACGGGCCGTGGCCTCGTCCCAGGCTTGCCGCCGCAGCGCGTGCAGCGCCGCCTCGTACTCGGCCAGTTCCACGAGTTGCTCTGGCGAGAGTTCGCCCGCCAGCCCCAGAGGTTCGAAGATCGCCACCGGCTGCATCCGGCCCTTGACCCGGACTCGATCCAGCTCGCGACAGACATATTCAGGCGCCTGCTCACGGGTGTATTCGCTGATGACGATGGACACGCCATACTGCTTGGCAGCGCCCTCCAGCCGGGAAGCCAGATTGACCGCATCCCCCAGCACCGTGTACGACATGCGAAACTCCGATCCCATGTTGCCCACGCTCATCATGCCGGTGTTGACCCCGATCCGAATACGCAGCGGTGGCCAGCCGCGCGCGCGAAATTCTTCCTCGAGCGCCTGCAACCGCCGCGTCATCGCCAACGCCGCCTGAACCGCGTGGCGGGGATGTTCGGGATCGGCCAGCGGTGCTCCCCAGAACGCCATGATCGCATCGCCGATGTACTTGTCGATCGTGCCGCGACGCTCGTGAATGATTCGGGTCAGGGGAGTTAAATAGAACTGCATCAGCCGGGTGAGCTGGCGCGGCTCGAACGGTTCGGAGATCGTGGTGAAATCGGCGATATCGCTGAATAGCACCGTCATCTCCCGGCTTTCGCCCTCCAGCGAGTAGCGCGCCCCGCGCCGGCTCATTTCCTCGACGATCTCGCGTGGCACGTATTGCCCGAACAGGTGGGTGATTCGCCGCTCCTGTCGGGATCCAATGAAAAAGTTATAGCTGGTATGCAGGACATACAACGCCACCAGCAACACCAGCGGCGCGGCGAGGGGGGCAACCTGGAAATGCACCACCCACAGATAAGCGTTGAAACCCAGCAACGCCACGCCCGCGACGACCGTCAGCAGCAGCGCGCCCAACGGCGTCAGGAAACCGGCCAGCGCGCCGAGCAACCCGACCAGAATCAATTGCGTGATTTCCAGTCCGGCGGCATACGCCGGCTGGCTTCTGAAATTCTGATCCAACAGACCGGCGATCAAATTGGCGTTGACTTCGACGCCGGGATAAACGTTCTGCACCGGTGTGACGCGCAGGTCCAGCAAGCCTGCCGCCGTGGCGCCAACCAGCACGATCGCTCCATCCAGCAGGCGCGGATCGACGCGGCCCGCCAGCACGTCGGTCGCCGAAACATACGGAAAACTACCTTGGCGACCCCGATAGGGCGCCAGCACCGCGCCCAGTTCGTCGGTTGGAATGGTGAATCCACCGACCCGCAGCATCTCCAGCCGCCGGTTCCGGCGATCCGCCCCATAGCCCGCGCCTACGACGAATTCCACCGGCGGCTCGCCCAGTAGAGCGCGCACTACGGCCAGGGACAGTTGTTCGTACAAGCGATCCTGATAGCGGACCAGCAGGGGAACGCGCCGAAAAACGCCATCTGCGTCCACCAACGGACTATTGAAAAAACCGCCCCCCTGGGCGTTGTCCTGCAGCAGGGGCAAATTGGCGCCGTAACCGACCGCCTCCAGCGGCAGGATGCTCACTGGACCCAGATCCCGGACCGCGGCGATGGGTGGAGGCAACTGCCCAACTCGCATCTCTGTATCGGGCACGGCCTGGGTATTAAAGAAATAGCCGAGCACGACCGGCCGGTCGCGCAGGGCGGCGGCAAACCGGCGATCCGGATCCAGCACGGGGCGCAGCCGCTCCAGTTCGGTCCGCAATCGGACATCCTCGCCCAGCGGGCTGTCCCCCAGGGCGGCAAGCACGCGATCGGCGGCATTACGATCCGGCTCGGCGAACACCATATCCATGCCGAGCACGGCTACCCGATAGCGCTCGAACAACCGCTCGACCAGTTCGGCCAGCCGCTCGCGCGGCCAGGGCCACTGCCCCTCCTGTCGCAGGCTGCGTTCGTCGATATCCACGATCACGATGCGGTTATCCACCGTCCCTGGCAGGGTCAGATTCAACCGCGCGTCGTAGGCGATGTTTTCGAGTTGGCGCAGAAAGGGCCATGGCCACCAGCCCCCGGCTTGTAAAACGAACAGGCTGCTCAGCACAGCGCTGAGCAACAGTTTGACGACGCCATGAACGCTCACGAGCCTGAAACCTCTTCCGCCCCTCTTGGCCTGCCCCGCAACGGTCCGCCGGCGATGCGGCCAGATGATCGCCGTATCCAGACAGCCGGCGACGGCGCGCTGCCTACCTTGCCTGGCTGTATGGCATTATAGGCTCGGGTGGGGCAGACCGCCCCTGCTCCGAACCCTGCTCTGCCCATCCGCGCTGGAGCGCCCCCGATGACCGATCCGCTCCACCACGAACCCGCCATCCGCCTGGGTTGTTTCCTCGTCGTGCTGCTCTTGATGATGCTATGGGAATGGCGCCAGCCGCGCCGCCCCCTCGGTCTGCCGCGCACCCGGCGCTGGCCGGCCAACCTCGGCATCATCGTGGTGGATAGCGTGGTGGTGCGGTTGGTGCTCCCCATGCTGGCGGTCAGCGCGGCGGGGCTGGCGGAAGCGAAGGATTGGGGATTGTTCAACGCGCTCGATGCGCCGTTCGGACTGGCTTGTGTGGCTTCCCTGCTGTTGCTGGACCTGGCGATCTACGCCCAGCACGTGCTGTTCCACAAATTGCCGCCGCTGTGGCGACTGCACCGGATGCACCATACCGATCTGGATTTCGATGTCACCACCGCGCTGCGCTTTCATCCGCTGGAAATCGTGCTGTCGATGCTGGTCAAGCTGGCGGTGGTCATGGTGCTGGGCGTGCCGCCAGTGGCGGTGCTGCTGTTCGAGGTGATCCTGAACGCCACCGCAATGTTCAATCACGGCAACGTGCGGCTGCCGGAACGCTGGGATCGAATGCTGCGCTGGCTGGTGGTGACGCCCGACATGCACCGGGTTCACCATTCGGTGCGGCACGAGGAAACCGACAGCAACTTCGGGTTCAATCTGCCGTGGTGGGACCGGCTGTTTGGCACTTATCGGGACCAGCCCCGCGATGGCCATACCGACATGATCATCGGGCTGGCGTATTTCCGCGACCGGCGGGCGACCACGCTATCCGGCTTGTTGGCGCAGCCATTTCTGAATGAACGGCGACCGGTGGACTGAAGGTGTTCGGATTTACCCCGCCCCTTCCCGCGCCTCCAACGCCTCCCAGCGCGCGTAGACCGCTTCCAGTTCCGTCTCCAAGGCTCGCAATTCCTCCAGGCGCCGGGTGATCGCCGCCGGTTCCTGCTTGTAGAACGCCGGGTCGGCGGTTAGCGCGTGCAGTTCCTGCTGACACCGCTCCAATGCCTCGATGCGGGCCGGCAATCGCTCCAGTTCCCGCCGTTCGTTGTAGCCAAGCTTGCCAGACGCCGCCGGTTTGGGCGGCCGGACGACGGGTTTGGGTTCCGGTTTTGGTTTGGCGACCACGACCGGTTCCGGTACGTGCCGCTGGCGCAACCAGTCGCTGTAACCGCCGACATATTCGCGGATACGCCCGCCGTCCTCGAACACCAGGCAACTGGTCACTACGTTGTCCAGAAACGCCCGGTCGTGGCTGACCAGGAGCAAGGTGCCGGTGTAATCCATCAGCAATTCCTCCAGCAATTCCAGCGTTTCCAGATCGAGATCGTTGGTCGGCTCGTCCATGACCAGCAGGTTGGCCGGCCGGGTGAACAGCCGCGCCAGCAACAACCGGTTGCGCTCGCCGCCGGACAGAGATTTAACCGGGGAGCGCGCCCGCTGGGCGGTGAACAGAAAATCGCCCAGATAGCCGATGACATGGCGGCGCTGGCCGTTGATTTCGAGGGTTTCGCGCCCGCCGGCGACAGTGTCCAGCACGGTTTGTCCTGGATCGAGTTGCTCGCGCAGTTGATCGAAATAGGCGATTTCCAGTTTCGTCCCGTGCCGGACCTGGCCGGTATCGGGTTGCAGGTATCCCAGCAACAGGTTCAACAGCGTGGTCTTGCCGGAACCGTTGGGACCGATCAGGCCGATGCGGTCGCCGCGCAGGATCCGCGTCGAGAAATCGCGGATCAGCGGCTCGCCCTGCCAGGCGTAATGGAGATTTCGGGCTTCGATCACCCGCTTGCCGGACAACTCCGCCTGTTCCAGCGCGAAGCTGGCCTTGTCGAGTGGCTCGCGGCGCTGGCGGCGTTCCTCGCGCAGGGCCAGCAACGCCAGTACCCGGCCCTCGTTGCGGGTGCGGCGGGCCTTGATCCCCTGCCGAATCCACGCCTCCTCCTGCGCCAGTTTCTTGTCGAACTTGGCATTATGGCGGGCCTCGACCTCCAGTAGCGCCGCTTTCTTCTCCAGAAAGCTGGCGTAATCCCCCGGCCACGAGGTCAGCGCGCCGCGATCCAGTTCCAGCAGGCGGGTCGCCAGCCGTTGCAGCAGGGTGCGATCATGAGTGACGAACAGCAGCCCACCGCGAAATTCCAGCAGTTCATCTTCCAACCACTGGATGGTTTCCAGGTCGAGATGGTTGGTCGGCTCGTCCAGCAGCAGCACGTCGGGATCGCGCACCAGCGCCCGGCCCAACAGCACCCGCCGCCGCCAGCCGCCCGACAGCTCCGCCAGTGGCGTGTCGGCCGGCAATCCCAAACGGCTGATGATGGTTTCGACCCGCTGTTGCCAGCGCCAGCCGTCGCGCGCTTCCAGCTCGTGTTGCAGCCGCTCCATCTCGCGCATCCCTTCGGGCGTGGAGACACGGGCGAGTTGCAACGCGGCTTCGTGATACTTGGCCAGCAACGCCCCCCGTCCTTCCAATCCACTGGCGACGATTTCGAACGCGGTGGCCGTGGTGTCGGCGGGCAATTCCTGGGCCAGGGTGGCGATGCGCAAGCCGGACTGCCGCCAGATCTCGCCGCTGTCGGGCTGGATTTCGCCCGCCAGCAGATGCAGCAGCGTGGTTTTGCCCGCACCGTTGCGGCCGATCAGGCAAACCCGCTCGCCAGCTTCCAACTGGAAACTGGCGCCATCGAGCAGTTTTTCCGCGCCAAAGGCGATGGAGAGACGGTCAATGCTAAGTAAGGGCATGAAATCACTATAAAAAGACACAGTTGGCTGGATGGAGTCCACGTAGCGTACCCTGCCGGAGCCGGAGTCACAATCGGCGGATTGTGGGCCAGCGTCCCAAGCCGCCGAATCCATCCCGCCACGCCAAAAATCCCCGTTTCAAAACCCTCCGAAGGCATGCCAAAAATCAGGGCCTTCACCATTGCTTTTGAGGCCACCCGTGCGGTATATGCCGAGAACAAATAAATATTTTATCCCGGGAATTCCCAAAGAGCCTATATTGAGAATTGGTATTACATACATGACAGCCACCTCCGGGGTCGCCTGATTTCAATGTGAATTCTTGCACGCTTCCGTGAACTGCTCCCA
>JBDHRD010000179.1:0-6285 GCA_039807425.1 Candidatus Contendibacter sp.
ACGCGGATACGGTCCGAGAATTACATAAAAGAGCTAAGGAAAATTGCTTCGTGGGCAACTCCTTGCTCAGCGAGATGACGGTGGAGCCACGGTTCTAATGGCGGGCGGACGCAGGAAACGGGGTTGCGTCGCTGCGTGGGCTGCTCTCTATGAGATTCGTGTCTCGTAAAAAACCAAAAAGAGCTTGAGGACCGATATGTCGAAGCTAGGTAAGCGAGTTATTTTCCTTGGTATGTTGGCGTCGCTCGTCAGCGCCTGCGCTCCAACCCTTCAAGAGTCGGCGCCGCCGCTGGCGGACCAGGCCATCCCGCGCGATCCCTGGCTGCTGGTGGATACCAAGGCCGACACGTTGAGCATTATGCGGGGCCAGCAGCCGATCAAGGTATTCCGCCCGATTGCCTTGGGTAGCAGCGGGTCTGGCATCAAGTACGCGCGCGGCGATAACCGGACGCCAACCGGCGTGTTCCGGATCGGCTGGATCAACGACCAAAGCCGGTTCAAGACCTTCATCGGCCTCGATTATCCTAACCCTGACTACGCGGAGCGGGCGCTGCGGGAACATCGGATCGACCGCATGACCTACGAGCGCATCCGTATCGCTTGGGTCACCGGCCATACTCCACCGCAGGACACGCCCTTGGGCGGGCAGATTGGCATTCATGGGGTGGGCATGGGCGATCCACAAATCCACAATGCGGGCATTAACTGGACCAGTGGCTGCGTGGCGTTGGATAACCACCAGATCGAGGCGCTCAGACCTTGGGTCAGAAAGGGTATGCGAGTCGAAATTCGCTAATCCTGGCCTTTTTACCATTGTCTGCGAACTCAAATTACGTTATATAATAGCTTTGTTGTGTTGTTGCAACTTGGTTGTGCTTTAGCGACAATGTCGTTAATTTGCACCTTTTTTGTTTGAAATGAGACTTTTAAGGAGTTGAAAGATGTCCCTCAAGACTGTCACCAAGCTGTCCGCCCTGGCTCTGATTGCTGGTTTGTCCGTTGGCTGCGCCAGCACCAGCGATCTGCAGAAAGTGCAGAACGACGCCAATGAGGCCAAGGCCATGGCGCGCCAGGCGCTGGATACCGCCAACGAAGCCAAGTCCATGAGCATGGCGACTGAGGAAAAGATCAATCGCATGTTTAAAAAGTCGATGTATAAATAAGCCAGAATTGCTGGCGGCTGTAAAAAAAACCCCGCTCAGCGGGGTTTTTTTGTGGCCGTCACAGCCGGCTCGGTGGGGGAAGCGTGGGCGGTTCGCTGGTTTGATCGCGGACAGGCGGTCGGGCTGCGGGCGGGGTGGAGTAAGAATAAGGCCTGGGATAGGTCGGCGCAGGATAAGCGGGCGGCGCAGAGGTTGGTGGATAAGAGTAAGGGAACGGGTAATTGGTCGCCGGATTGCCGTAGGGAGTGGCATAGCCGGGCCGGCTGGGGGTGGGTTGGTAAACTGGCGCGGGTGGATATTTGTAAGCCGTGGCGGGTGGATAGGGGGTTGGCGTCCGGTTGACTGCGGATGCTACGGGCGCGGGTTGCTCCGATACCGGGCTCGCCGGTTGCGCGACCGGGTGCGAGGCCGGCATGGAAATCGGCACGGGCATACCGCTGAATTGCTCCACCGACAATTCCAGCGTGGCCTGATCCACTCCGGCCATGTCCGGGCCGGTTTTAGCGATCACCGCCTGGCGGGCCTGCTCCAGGGTGACCTTGATCGGCAGCTCGTCTTCCTCCAGGGGTGCATGCGATTCGACCATTAACTGACCGTTCAGTCGCCCGACCTTGACCGGCTGATCGACCAATCGCACCGGCGTACCGACGGGCACCATGTCAAACAGGCGTTCGATGTCTTCCGGATACATTCGCACGCAACCATGCGTCACCCGCATGCCGATACCGTAGGGTTTGTTCGTGCTATGAATGAGATAACCCGGTACGCCCAGCCGCATGGCGCGACGCCCCAGGGGGTTGTCGGGGCCGCCAGGAACCACGTCCGGCAGGATGTCGCCTTCTTTGGCGTGCTCGGCCTTGATCGAAGCCGGTGGTCGCCATGCCGGATCGACTTCCTTGGCGACCACTTTGGTCAAGCCCATCGGTGTTTTCCAGTCCATGCGGCCGATGCTGACCGGGTACGTGTAAACCACCCGTTCCTCGCCAGCGTTGGCCTTGGGGTAATAGTACAGCCGCATCTCCGCGATATTGAGGACGAGTCCTTCGCGCGGTGTATCGGGCAGGATGTGGCGAGTCGGCAGCACGATGGGGTTGCCCTCGCCGGGCGCCCAGCGATCCACGCCCGGGTTGGCGTGGACGATCTCGTCGTAGCCCAGGCTGAAACGGCGGGCGATATCGAGCAGCGTGTCGTCCTTGGCGGCGTACATCACCTTAACCTGCCCGATGACGTCCGTGTCCGCGGGAGGCAAGGAGTAAACCGTCGCCTGCGCGGCGCCGGCAGTCAGCCATCCCAGCAGCAGCCAGTGGATGGATTTGAGAGGTTGGCTCGGCATGGGAAGATCTTGTCTCCAATTTGTTTGTTGGCCGAAAAAAAACAAAATTTTGCCCGTAATTCCCCGGTAACGCCAGAACAAGACTGAGCTGGAACCGCCAGCGGACGGTTTAGGGGGGAACGTGGGCGATTTCACCTGTTATTGGATTCGGGGGGATTCGTTGCGTTCCACGCTGGCGTCGAATCGAACATTAAACCCCTCCGATGCAACGCTTTTTGTCTCGCCTTGGATTATGATTAGAGTGATTATGGTTTAGCAGCCTGCTCGAAAAATCGCCATCCGCGCTCCACCACGCCGGATCGGCCCATCGAACGCGGAGGTGGTCCATGGCGGAATCCGACCCACTCACCCAGATGATCGACGAAATCGTCCAGCACCACGGCGGTATGCCGACCCGGTTGCTGCAAGTTCTGCGCGACGTGCAGGATCATCTCACTTGGCTGTCGCCCGAAACGCTGGACCGGGTCGCCGAGGCGCTCGATATTTCTCCGGTCAAGGTGCGCAGCGTCGCCGAGTTTTATTCCTTCCTCTACACCGCGCCGCGCGGCTCCTACGACATCCTGTTCAGCGACAACATTACCGACCGGATGCTGGGCAACCGTGAGTTGCTGCATTATCTCTGCGACCGGCTGGGCGTCGGAATCGGCGAGACCCGCGCCGATGGTGTGGTCACGGTGGGGACGACCTCCTGCACCGGGATGTGTGACCAGGGACCGGCGGCGCTGGTCAACGGCTACGCGCTGACCCGCCTCGACCCGTCGCGCCTGGATCGAATCGTGGAGTTGGTGAGCCACCAAACGCCGTTGGCGGAGTGGCCGCGCGAGTTTTTCGAGGTGGTCAGCAACATTCGCCACGCCGACATTTTGCTGGGGCGGCACTTCGCCGATGGTTCGGCGTTGCGGGCGGTGCTCAAGCGTGGCCCGGAAGCGATCCTGGACGAGATGGTCCAATCCGGCCTGCGTGGCCAGGGTGGCGCCGGTTTCCGGTCCGCCGCCAAGTGGATTTCCTGCCGCTCCGCGCCGGGCGAGGTGAAATATGTGGTTTGCAACGCCGACGAGGGCGAGCCGGGCACTTTCAAGGATCGGGTGTTGATGCAGGATTTCGCCGATCTGGTGTTCGAGGGTATGACTCTGTGCGGCCGGGTGATCGGCGCGCGCCAAGGTTTCGTCTACCTGCGCGGCGAGTACCGCTATTTGCTGGATTCGCTCCGGGCGACGCTGCAACGCCGCCACGAGGCCGGCCTGCTGGGCGAAGCCATCCTGGGTGATCCGACCTTCAGTTTCGACATCGACATTCACCTTGGCGCCGGGGCCTACGTTTGCGGCGAGGAATCCGCGCTGATTGAATCATTGGAGGGCAAGCACGGCGTGCCGCGCATCCGCCCGCCGTTTCCGACGACGCACGGCTATTTGAACAAGCCGACCGTGGTCAACAACGTCGAGACCTTTGCCTCCGCCGCCAAGATCGCGGTCGAGGGCGGCGCCTGGTTCGCCAGCCGGGGCACGGCAGAATCGAAGGGCACCAAGCTGCTCAGTCTCAGCGGCGACTGCGACCGGCCCGGTATCTACGAATACCCGTTCGGCGTCACCGTGCGGCGGGTGCTGGAGGACTGCGGCGCATCGGACGCCCAGGGCATCCAGATGGCCGGTCCCGCCGGGCACATGATTTCCGCCCGCTTGTTCGACCGGCGCATCTGCTTCGAGGATCTGGCCACTGGCGGCTCATTCATGGTGTTTAATCACCGACGCGACATTCTCGACGGCGTCCGCAATTTCGCTCATTTCTTCGTCCACGAAAGCTGCGGCTTCTGCACCCCCTGCCGGGTCGGGACCTCGTTGCTGCGCGATCTGGTGACCAAGGTGCATGCCGGGCATGGCACCCGCTACGATCTGGAGGAGATGCGCAAGCTGGGGCGCATCATGCAGGTCGCCTGTCATTGCGGGCTGGGCCAGACCGCGCCTAATCCGGTCTTGGACAGCCTTGACCAGTTTCCGGAAGACTGGGAACGGCGGCTGCGCGCCACCACCTTCGAACCGGCGTTCGATCTGGACGCGGCGTTGGAGCAGGCCCGGCAACTGACGGGTCGCAGCGACCCGGGCGCGTATTTGCGCGAAGAGGAACTGATGCTGGGAGCCATGCCATGAGCGAAGAGCAGAGTTTCACGCTGGACGGACGGCGGATTCCGTTCGAGGACGGCCAGACCATCATGACCGCCGCGCTGGCCGCCGGCGTCTACATTCCGCACTTGTGCTTCAACCGCGACTTCGCCCCGCACGGCAGTTGCCGGGTCTGTCTGGTCAAGGTTAACGGTCGGATTCAGGCGGCCTGCACCACCCCGGCGGCGGCCGGCCAAACGGTGCAGAACGAAACGGGGGAACTGCGCGAAATCCGGCGCGGCATCCTGCAAATGCTGTTCGTCGAGGGCAACCACGTCTGCCCGGCCTGCGAGAAAAGCGGGGCCTGCCAGTTGCAGGCGGTGGCCTATTACGTCGGGATGCTGGCGCCGCACTACACCCATTTCTACCCGCGCCGGCCGGTGGACGCCTCCCATCCCGAGGCGATGATTGACTTCAACCGCTGCATCCTGTGCGAGTTGTGCGTGCGGGCCAGCCGCGACGTGGATGGCAAGAACGTGTTCGCGGTGCAGGGGCGCGGCATCCGGGCGCATCTGGTGGTCAACACCCCGTCCGGCAAGCTGGGCGCGACCGATTTCAGCATCCACGACAAGGCGGCCCAGGTCTGTCCGACCGGGGCGATCCTGATCAAGCATCGGGGTTACGAGATTCCCATCGGCCAGCGGCTTTACGACCGCAAGCCGATCAGCGTGGTAGGCGACGTGGCGACCCTCGCGGAAAGCAAGGGAGGACGCCGCCATGATTGAACCCAAATTGAAAATCGCCACCTGCTCGCTGGCCGGTTGCTTCGGTTGCCACATGTCGCTGCTCGATCTCGACGAGCGGTTGTTCGATCTGACCGAGCGGGTGGAGTTGGACCGCAGCCCTCTGACCGATATCAAGGAACTGGGCGACTGCGACCTCGGCCTGATCGAGGGTGGGGTCTGCAACGCCGAGAACGTTCACGTGCTGATGGAATTCCGGGCGCGCTGCAAGGTTCTGGTCGCCATCGGCGCCTGCGCCCTGAACGGTGGCATCCCGGCGCTGCGCAACCAGTACGACCTCAAGGAGTGTCTGGAGGAGTCCTATCTGCGCGGGGTCGGCCTGGTCAGTCCCCAGATTCCCAACGACCCGGAAATTCCACTGCTGCTGAACCAGGTGCATCCGCTGCACGAAGTGGTGAAGATCGACTACTTCCTGCCCGGTTGCCCGCCGTCGGCGGACGCAATCTGGACCTTCGTGAATCAACTGCTGTCGGGCCAGCCGCTCGCGCTGCCCTATACCCAGATTCATTATGATTGAGCGAGGCGCGCCATGAGCACCCTGGAAACGGCTGCCCAACCGGAATATCTGTGTCGAATCGCCATCGACCCACTCAGCCGGGTCGAGGGGCACGGCAAGGTCACGCTGCTGACGGATCGAAATCATCACATCCGCCAAGCGCGATTGCACATCGTCGAGTTTCGCGGCTTCGAGAAATTCATCCAGGGTCGGCCCTATTGGGAATTACCCGTGGTGGTGCAGCGGCTGTGCGGGATTTGCCCGGTCAGCCACAATCTGGCGGCGTCCAAGGCGGTCGATCAACTGGTCGGGGCGCAGCAGATCACCCCGACCGCCGAGAAAATCCGCCGGCTGATGCACTACGGCCAGACCCTGCAATCGCACGCGGTGCATT